>JAEUJH010000269.1 GCA_016794825.1 Gemmatimonadota bacterium | reverse complement strand
TAGACCCGGGCCAGGTAGTACCAGGCCGCCGCGTTGGTGCCCTGGCTTTCCTTGGTCAGGCCCTGAACGATCAGGTCCTTGGCCTGGGTCAGCAGCGCCACCCGGTCGGCCTTGGGATCAAACGCCTTCTTGAGCGCGTTGACGCCCTTGTCGACGCTGCCCTGCGCCTTGAGCGGGCAGAGCGGCACGTTGAACTTCGGCGGCTGCAATTCGGCCAGCTTCGGCTGGAGAATGGGGCTCTGGGCGAAAGCCGTTCCCGCGACCGCGGTGGCGAGCAGCCCAGACCAGATGCCTTTCATCGTCATGACTCCTTCGGGTTGGCTGAGGCACGGGGCGCGGCGACCGGAGCGGCCGCGCGGACCGTGTGGAGTGCTTCTTCCTGGATCGTACGAAACAACTGGTGCGCGGGTTGACCGATCTTCCGGGCCACCGCCACCACGTCATCGAACTCCGGCTTGACCCGAGGGCCGTCCGGCGCAAAAACCGTCTTGATGCGGATCGGATCGCCGTTCGGGCCGATCATCGTCCACTGTTCCCGGCCCAGCACCGCCCGGTCAATGGGCCAGCGGCGGACCCCGGCGGTGGTGCTGTGGCGAAAGAAGGCATCGCTCACCCGATCGGCCCGATCCTCGGGCACGAGGGCCTCGATCCGGTGCCCGATCCGCCCCTTCTTCATCTGGGTCGGCCAGGTCTGAACGTCGATGGCGCCCGCGCCGGTCAGCGCATCCCGGAGCGGCTCGAGATACTCGGGACTGAAGTCATCGAGGTCGGTGGCGACGACCACCAGCCGCTCGGCCGGCTCGTCCAGGACCTCGCCGATCGTCAGGCGGAGGGTGTTGGCGTAGCCGTCGGGATCGCGGCCGCCGGCCCCCCACCCTTGCGCCGTCGGGCGCCAAGTCCGCTCGGGCAGCGACCCCGTCACCAGCGTCCGCAGCAGTGCGGCGCCGGTGGGGGTGGTGGCCTCGCCCCGGACCGGCCCGTTCGGAGCGATCGCGAGCCCCTCGACCAGAATGGCGGTGGCCGGCGTGGGGACGGGCATGGCGCCATGCGCGGCCCGAACCCATCCCTGCCCCAGGGCCACCGGCCGGGTGTACACCTCGGTAATGCCGAGTTGCTCGAACCCTTCGACCGCGCCGACGATGTCGATCACGGCGTCCATCGCGCCGACCTCGTGCAGCGCGACGTCGTCGGGCGCCACGCCATGGATCCGGCCCTCGGCCTCGGCCAGGCGCCGGAACACCGCCGTCGAGCGCGCCTTGACGCCCTCGCTCAGGTCAGCCCGGGCGATCATCGCGAGCAGTTCGCCGACGTGCCGGTGCGGATGGCCGCCGGGACCGTGGTGATGGTGCCCGCCATGATGGTGGTGCGATCCCGAATCGTGGTGATGATGGGATGGTCCACCGTGATGGTGATGGGAGTGATCGCCCCCGTGATGGTGGTGGGACTCCCCGTCATGATGGTGGTGCGGCTCGTCATCGTGACCAAAGACGTCCGCGGGGCCCTCGGTTGCACCGGCCACGCGAACGGTCACCTTGGTCGACCGCATCCCGCAGCGCATGACGTCCGCGATTTCGATTTCGGCGTCAGCGATCCCGAGGCGCGCGGGTAGGCCGCGGAGCCAGGACGGCGAGCAGCCGACGTCGATGAGGGCGCCCAGCAGCATGTCGCCGCTGATGCCGGCGGCCGGGTCGAGCAGGGCGAAACGACGAGCGGACATAGACTTAGAAATATCGCCCCCAATCGGGCCGGGGGCAACCGGGGGCAACCGGGGGCAACCGGGGGCAACCGGGGGCGGCCGTCAGCGGTACAGCCAGCCGGCCCCAGTATTGAACAGCACAATCCGGTCGCCCGATCCGATGACCCCCGCCCCGCGGAGCGCCACCGCCGCCGCAATCGCCGCCCCGCCCTCGGGCGAGAAGTCGATGCCCTCGCGCGCCGTGGCGGCGCTGGCGGCATCGGACAGGACCTGGTCCGACACGGCCACCGCGCCGCCCCGGCTCTCCCGGAGCGCCGTGAGCATCAGGCGGTCGCCGAGCGGCCCAGGCACCCGCAGTCCGCTCGCCACGGTCCACGGGTTGTCCCAGGCGACGCAATCCACCCGCCCCGCCTCGAACGCCCGAACGACCGGGGCGCAGCCGTCCGACTGGACGGTGAACATCCGGGGCATCCGCCCCGTCACCCATCCCGCCGCCGCCAGTTCGGCAAACACCTTCCACATCCCGATCAGCCCGGTGCCACCGCCCGTCGGGTAGATGATCACGTCCGGCAGAGTCCACCCGAGTTGCTCCGCCAACTCGAGGCCCATGGTCTTCTTGCCCTCGATCCGGTACGGCTCCCGAAGGGTTGAGAGGTCGAGCGCCCCCGACTCGGCCGCGAAGGCCCGGCTCGCCTTGCCGCAGTCGCCGATGTGCCCGTCGAGGAGATGCAGATCGGCGCCGAAGGCACGGATCTGGGTCAGGATCGGAGCGGGCGTCGTCTTCGGCGCATAGACGCGGACCGTGGCGCCCGCCCGGGCGCCGTACGCGGCCGCCGCCACCCCCGCGTTGCCCGCCGTGGGGAGCGTGAAGGTGGTCGCGCCGGACGCCACCGCGCGAGTGATCGCCGCGCACAGTCCCCGCGCCTTGAACGAGCCGGTGGGATTGGTGCCCTCGTCCTTGACCCAGAGATCGTCGAATCGATGCTCGGCCGCGAGGCGAGGCACCCGAAGCATCGGGGTCTGACCTTCGCCGAGGGAAACCGGCTCCTCGGAAGCCTCGAGCGGCAGGAAGGAGCGGAACCGCCACATCCCGTCGCCGCTCGGCTGATCGCGCTCGGTCAGGGGATGGACCCGGTCAGGATAACGGACCAGCCAGGGTTTGCCGCAGGCGTCGCAGACGGTCGGCAGCCCCGCCGGGGAGCGGGTGACGCCGCAGAGGGAACATTCGAGATGCCAGTCCATGGTCGGGCTCGGTGAAAACGTGGTGGCGTCGGGCCGCGTCGGCGCGGCGCGGGTTCAATCTTTCCGCAGATGCTCCAGGATCCGCTCCGCCAGGGTGGCCGAGAACCCCGGCAGCGTCGCGATCTCGGCGGCGCTCGCCGACTTCACCCCGGCCAGGCTGCCGAACCGCTCGATCAGCACCCGCCGGCGGGTGGGTCCCACGCCCGGGATGGTGAGGAGCGCCGAGGTGATCGTCCGCTCGGTCCGCCGCTTGCGGTTGTACGTGACGCCGAAGCGATGCGCCTCGTCGCGGGCGCGCTGGAGCAACCGCAATCCGGCGTGGCGGCGCGACAGGCGGAGCGGCTCCGACTGATCCGGGAGGAAGATCTCCTCCTCGCGCTTGGCGAGCGAGATGAACGGCACCGTCGTCACGCCGACGGCCCGGGCCGCGTCGAGCGCGGCGCCCAGTTGCCCCTTCCCCCCGTCGATCACCACCAGGTCGGGGAGCGGATCGCCCTCGGCGAGTCGGCGGGTCAGGTAGCGGGTGATGACTTCGTGGACCGCGGCGAAGTCATCCTGCTGCGCCACGGTCTTGATCTTGAACTTCCGATACTCGCCCTTCCTGGGCCGGCCGGCTTCGAACCAGACCAGCGAGCCGACGGTGTCACGGCCCTGGTTGGTGGAGATGTCGACGCAGATCAGGGTGCGCGGCACGGTCGGCAGCCCGAGCGCTCGGCCCAGGGCGTAGACCGGATCGTCCGCGCGCTCGGCGGTCTCGAAGCTCTCGAGCTTGAGACTCTCGAGCAGGTGGCGGGCGTTCTGATCCGCCAGGTCGAGCCATCGCCGCGCGGTCCCCCGCTGCGGGATCGCCCAGTCGACGTCGCCGAAGATGGTCCGCACTTCCTCGAAGTCGCTCGGCGCGAACGGGAGGACCACCCGGCGGGTACGCCCCTCGGCCAGGAGGTAGTACCGGATCAGGAAGTGCTCGAGGATGGTGACGTCATCCTCTTCCTCGAGGTTGTCGAGAATCCGATGGTCGCGGGCGATCAGCTTTCCATCGCGGACCCGGAGGAGGACGCAGACCGCGTCGTCGCCGTCGCGGGCGTATCCGATCACGTCGGCGTCACCGCCCGCCATCAGCTCCACGGTGCCCGGCGCCTCGAGCTGGTCGAGCCACTTGAGGGCGTCGCGGAGGTCCTTGGCTCGCTCGAAGTCCTCCCGTTCCGCGGCGGCCGCCATCATCTCGCGCAGCCGCCCCCGGACGTCGACGGTTCGGCCCTCGAGGAACCGGACCACTTCGTCGATCATGCCCCGATAGGACGCCTCGTCCTGCCACCCGACGCAGGGTGCCCGGCAGCGCCCGATGTGGTAGTCGAGACAGGGCCGCTCCCGCCGCTCCCGCGGGAGGTCGTCGGCGCAGCTCCGGACGGTAAAGATCCGGCGGATGAGCGCCAGGGTGCGGCGCATGTCGGCCACGTCGGTGTACGGCCCGAAGTAGCGAGCCCC
>JAEUJH010000255.1 GCA_016794825.1 Gemmatimonadota bacterium | reverse complement strand
AGGAGTCCCGACGCCTGGGCGTCGTGGGAGTAGATGTCCTCCAGGTACCGCGCGGCGGCGGTGGTCGACTTGACCGGGTCGTGGCGCTCGTCGAGTGGATCGAACGCCCGATCGCCCTGCAGCGGGCCGACGCGGAGCCCATAGGCTTCGGCGGTGGAGGGGATCAGTTGCCACAGCCCCTTGGGCACGCCGAACCGTCCGGCCGGTCCGATGGCGCGCGGGTCGAACTTGCTTTCCTGGAGCGCGACATAGAAGAACTCGCGGGGCAGGTGGTGGCGCCGGAAGATGTCGGCCACCACCGGGGCAAGGCCGTTGGCCTGGGCCCGGGCAAATCCGGCCTCGATGTCGGCGGCCTGCCACGCCTTGATCGTGCGTTGGACCTCGCGGATGAAGCCACTGGGCACGGTGGCTTCCGATTCGCCGAGTCGATGGATGGTTCGATAGATGAGCCGGACGTCCTCGGGCGTACGGTCGCTGTAGATGCCGAGGGTTTTGATCAGCTCGTCGTACTGGGTTTCGAGGCGGGCGCGGCGCTCCTGGATCGATCGGTCGGGGCCGGCGGCCGCTTCGAGCCGGCGGATGTCGAGCTCGAGCGCCTTCATCGTGGTGAAGATCGTGCCCGCGGTGACCCGGAGCGCGGCGACCCGGCGCGCCTGCCAAACCGCGAAGATACCCGCCCCAACCGCCACCAGGATCGAGACGACGACCGCCACGCGGAGGGAGCGGATCCGCTGGAGCCACGAGCGGGTGGCGCGGGCATGATGGTCGCGGAACGCCGCCCGGATCATGGCGGTGCGGCTCGACATGTTCTCGGGATCTTCGTCGGAGAAGTAGCGCCCGGCGAGATCCGTCAGGGCCAGCGGGGTCCAGCCCCGGGTCGAGTGGCGGGGGATCGCGAGGCGCAGTTCGGGGCCGTCGACTCCGAGTCGAACCGTCAGAAGGCCGCGAACGGGGGCTCGGCTGATCCGTTCGCCGTTGACGTAGGTGCCGCTTTGACTCCCGAGGTCCACCACCTCCCACGACTTGCCGTCGCGCCGGAGTTCGAGGTGTTCGGCGCCGACCCCCTCGTGGTCGAGCACCACCGCGTTGGTGGACGCGCGACCGATCCGCACCGTCTCCGAAAAGCGGTGCACATCGGGGCTGGCGGTGGTGGAGACCTGGATCTCGTTGGACGACACTCCGGCTTCCCTCGGGGGCGCACCCAATGGTATCCGGGGGGGTGGTTCCGATCCAGAGCGGCGGGGGCAGGGATAGTGGGTTCGAAACTGGCCGATACCGGGGGGAGGGGTGCGTCAGAGAGGGCCGCAGGCGCGGCAGACGGGGTACCCGCAACACCATGCCTCGACGGTGGCGAAGCTCGGCGACTGCTTGGACGGCTGCGGCGGCCGGCGCGCTGTCTGCTTTCGTAACAACCGTTGCCAACCTGTAGCGCGGCAGGACAGGGGCATCCGACTCCTCCAGCGGGCGTGGAATGCCCAAGTCGTTGTGGGCGATTGGGTTCGTAGAGTATGCGCCGACCTGGGCCAGCTCTTGCCTAACAGGGTGCTGAAAAAGGTCGGCCCTGGCCTGGCGATTCCAGGGACGACCGCCTAACGTGCTGACGCCCTCCTTGATGGAGCCTGCCATGCGTGGTCCCGAGTCGACCCAAGGACAGTTCTTCAGCTACGTCGCCCTGGAGGACCGGATTCCCGCCGACCACCCGCTGCGGACCATGAAGGCGCTGGTCGAGCCGGTCCTGGCCGAGCTGTCGCCCCGATTCGCGGCCCTGTACGCCGCGGACGGGCGCCCCTCGATCCCGCCCGAGCAGTTGCTGCGGGCCCTGCTGCTGCAGGTGCTCTATACCATCCGGAGCGAGCGCCAGCTGATGGAGCAGCTGGACTTCAATCTGCTGTACCGCTGGTTCGTCGGGCTGGCGGTGGATGCCCCGGTCTGGCACCCGACCACGTTCACCAAGAATCGGGACCGGCTGCTGGCCGGCGATATCGCGGCGGCCTTCCTGACGGCGGTGGTCCGGCAGGCCGAGCAGCGGCGGCTGTTGTCGCGAGAGCACTACACGGTGGACGGGACGCTGCTGGAGGCCTGGGCCAGCCAGAAGAGCTTCCAGCCGCGGACCGGCCCGGGCGACGACCGGGACGACGATCCCCGCAATCCCAGCGTGAACTTCCGGGGCCAGCGGCGGACCAACGCCACCCACGCGTCGACCACCGATCCGGACAGCCGGCTGGCGAAGAAGGGTGCGGGCAAGGAGGCCAAGCTCAGCTACCAGGCGAGTGTGCTGTTGGAGAACCGGCAGGGGCTGGTGGTGCTGACGGCCGTGGATCCGGCGGACGGCGGGGCGGAGGTGGCCCAGGCGGAAGTCCTGCTCCAGGCGCTGGCGGCGGAGCGGGGCCCGGCCGCCGCGCCGGCCACGATCGGGGCCGACAAGGGGTACGACCAGGCCGGCTTCGTCGCCACGGCCCGCGCCTGTGGGTTCACCCCGCATGTTGCCCAGCACACGACTGGGCGGCGGAGCGCGATCGATGGGCGCACGACGCGCCATGCGGGCTATGCCCTCAGCCAGCGACACCGCAAACGGATTGAGCAGAGCTTCGGGTGGGGCAAGGTGGTCGGGCTGCTGCGGAAGTTGCGCCACCGCGGGCGGGAGAAGGTCGACTGGATGTTCACCTTCACCATGGCCGCGTACAACCTGGTCCGCCTCCAGACGCTGGTCCGGGTTGGGGCGTGGTCCTAACGGCGCACGCTGGCCGGCGGGCGGCGCCGCTCCCGCCCGCCGCCCCGGCCTCCCCGCGGTCCAGCCCAAGCGGCGGCGCGACCGCTGGAACCAGCGACGACTCCGTTCACCCAATTTCAGCACCCTGCTAGG
>JAEUJH010000253.1 GCA_016794825.1 Gemmatimonadota bacterium | reverse complement strand
ACGCACTTGGCGCCGACCCGCTTGCAGAGCTGGAGGACGTTGTTGACGCCGGACACGTTGGTGGCCACGGCCAGCCCCGCCGCCTGGGCCGACGGCATCCGGCCCACCACGGCCGCGCAGAGGAACACCACGTCCGGACCCCACTCGAACGCCGGGAGCAGATCGAGCGGCTGGGTGATGTCCGCCATTACGTAGTTGGTCTTCCAGCCGGGCTTGAGGTCGGCCTCGAAGACGTCGTAGCCGATCGACCGGAGGTACGGCGCCAGGCGCGAGCCGATGTTGCCTTGGGAGCCGATCACGAGGGCGCGGGACGGAAAGCGGGTCATCAGAAAGCCTCGGTGCCGGCGGGGCGGGGCCCGCCGGGAGTGGAAGGCGCCGGCGTCCCCTTGGACTCGGGATTCCGGTGCGACAGGGAGAGCTGGGCGAGCTCATCGGCGTGCGCGCCCATCGGAACCAGTTCGAAATGCCGGGCGAGGGCCGTCAACGAATCGACGAACACCGCCCGTTTGCGAGCGACCGGGACGTCCATGCCCGGGAAGAACCGGAGGGAAGGAACCTCGTTGCCATCGAGCAGGTCGAGCGGATGGAGCAGGAAACTCGGCCCGAATCCGGCCAGCCGGCAGGCCGCGATGGCCGTCGCCAGATAGCCGCGGGCGAGGGCCGGAGAGAACCGGGCCAGGTAGAGCAGGTAACTCAGGTGGAACGGCGCCTTGATCCCGGGAATCGTCGACACCGGGATTTCGAGCAACCGGCGCCCGTCGCTCCAGCGCCACCGATAGGCCCGCGACGGCCGGAATCCTTCGGCAAAGCCGCCGAAGAGCTTGGCTCGCTGGGCCCGCTCGGCGCCCTTGAGCGGCGAGGCGGCCAGGAAGTACCAGCGGGCCACCGGTCCGAGGAACGTCGGGAGGGTCGAGGCGTCGTAGCGGTACCCCCGACGCTCGAGGATCGCCAGCAGGTTGGGACTCCAGCTGAATCCGGGGCCCCGGAATCCCTTCGGATCTTGGCCCGTGGCGGTCCGGATCGCCGCCTCGGCCCGGGCCAGGTCGTCCTCGAGCGCGGCGTCCGAGTGGAGATGGAGCCACGGGTCGTGCTCGAACGAGTGGTTGGCGACTTCGTGCCCGCGGGCGGTGATCTGCCGGAGGACCTCGCCGTTCTCCTCGCGGGCCGCGTCGAATCCGACGATGAAGAACGTGATCCGGAGCCCGATCTCGTCGAGCGTGTCGAGGATCCGCGGGACCGCCAGCCGGAGATAGCTCGGTCGCGAAACCCAGTCGGGATTGCCGTGGGTCTTCTGATACGACCAGAGATCGTCGAGGTCGAGCGAGACGCTGGCTCGCATCAGACGGCCGCCAGGGCGGGGGTCGGGCTGGCCGTGAGCCGGCCGAGGATCTCGGGCAGGTGGCGCTCCACGAGGCTGACCGTTTCGTTGACGTTCAACGTGCCGTTGACGATCTGCGCCGTGTTGAGGACCAGCACGCCGGGCACCGAGGTGGTGAGTGGCGGCAGGGCGGTGGCGGAGTAGTCGATCGTCGAGAGCGCCTGCACGTCGGTGGCGCGGGCCATCCGGGTGGCGAGCACCTGGTCGCGGCGGAACCCGGGGTACATCCGTTCCAGCGCGCCCAGGAACTCAGTCGTGATCTCGGCGTCGCCGCGCGTGGCCCACGGATCGGTCCGGCTGACGTAGCGCGCCAGATAGAGCAGCGAGTTCCCGCCAAAATGGGCGCGGTCCACCAACGAGGTCATCTCGACCACCGTGGTGAACGGGACCCAGTCGTCGGTGATGTTGGTGACGTAATACCCCGCGAGCGGTTCGCGGGTCAGCACCGACAGACAGACGACGCCCTGATACACCACTTGGCCGAGGCGAGCCCGTTCGGCGGCGTCGAGGGCGGGGCAGATCCGCGCGACGACCGGCGTCGGCACGGTGAGCACGACGTGGTCGAAGCGGTGGATCGTGCCATCCTCCGCCACCACCTCGACGTCGTCGCGCCGCCGGACTTCCGCCACCCGAACGCCCACCTGGATCGTCACGCCGCGCTCGCGGAGGTCGGCTTCGAGACGATCGAGGACCCGGGCATAGCCACCCCGGACATAGCCGAGTCGCTCGCGCTTGTCGGCCGAGGCCCGGGCCCGGTAGAGCCGTCGGATGTAGCTCCAGATGAACGCGGCGCTGGTCTGCCGGTAGTTGTCACCCAGCTTGCTCTTGAGGAGCGGAAGCCAGATTCGTCGATACGTCGCGGTTCCCGACCACCGCTCCAACCACTCGCCGACCGGGATCGACTCGAGCGACCGGCCGTCCCGCTGGGCGGCCGCGCGGAGGATGGTGAGCGCCAGGCGGGCCTTGTCGAGCAGGCCCAGCGGCGGAAACCGGAGGTAGTCCCAACTGGTCGAGAGGGAATGCCACTGGCCGTCGACGAAGAACCCGGTCCGGGTCGGACGCCATTCGAGTTCGCTGGTGAGCCCGAGTTCGTCGAGGAGCGCGAGCAGGGTCTCGTCCTGGGGCAGGACGACGTGGTAGAACTTGTCCCAGCGGTGGCCGCCGAGTTCGTGGCTCGCCAGCAGGCCACCGGCCGACGGGGCCGCCTCGAGGACGGTGACGGCGTGCCCCGCCGCCCGCAGCCGCCGGGCCAGGGTCATGCCGAGGATTCCCCCGCCGACGATGCCGACCCGGGCCGTCATGAGGTACTCGCTCCCCGCCGGAACAACCGCAGCAGCGCGAACTCGCTCAGCAACCGGAGATGGCCGAGCGTGTTCCGGACCACCTTCATCTTCGACACGCCCATCAGCCGGATCTCGAGCGTGGCGGGGTGCTCGCGAATCTGGCCGCCCGCCAGCGCCACCCGCCCGAGCAGCTCGGAAATGCCGAGGTAGCCCTGGTACTTCTGCGGGACGGCGAGCGAGCGACTGCGCCGGTAGACCCGGAAACAGCTGGTGAAGGTGTTGATCGGCTGGCCGAGTACCGCTCGATAGGTGAGCGAGGCCGTCCGCGACAGCGCCAGCCGCCACGGCGACACGTTCCGCACCGACCCGCGGGGGTGGTAGGGCGAGGCCGTGACCAGGTCGACGCCGTCCTCGAGGAGCGGGATCATCTGCTCGAGCTCGAGCGGGTTGTAGCTGCAATCGCAGTCGATCGTGCAGACGATTTCGGTCCCGGCGGTTTCGAGCGCGGTCCGGATCCCGGCCGAAAGGCCGCGGTTGACGTGATGCCGGACCAGGGTCGTCCGCGGCCACGATCCGAAGATCCGCTCCAGCGACTCCCAGGTCCCGTCGGAACTGCCGTCGTCGATGAACGCGAACGACAGTTCGTACCGGTCCTCGAGGCGCCGGCGAACGGCCTGGAGGTTGGTGGCGAGATAGGGAAGGACGACCTTCTCGTTGTAGCAGGGCACGGCGATCGTCACCGGGACCAGCGGTCGGGGCGCGACCGGAGGCGTCGCGGGCGCTTCCTCCGTCACCAACGCGAGATGACCGCGACTCGGGGCCTTGGGACGGGCCGGCGCCGCCGCCGGCTGCGACGAAAGCCCCATCCAGTCGCCGATCGAGGTGAACTGGTACCGGGTCAGGTAGCGGCCGAGGCGATCGGCCATCCGGTCGAGGTTCCGGTAGGTCCGGAGCCGCTGGTGCCACGGCGCCGCCGAGATCCGGGGGATGGCCGGATCGAGCTCCCAGGTGTGGAAGTACATGACCAGCGGGGCCGCCGACTGGCGGGTCCAGCGCGACAGCGCGCGGTCGACGAGGCCCTCGGGCAGCTGCCGGAGGTAGTTACCGCCGCCGACCGGAACGGCGAATCCGAGGGGCGTCGCGGTGCTGATCGGGAATTCGTGGATCGTGCCGGCCGAGGTCAGGTGCTCGTGGGCAAACCGGCGCCAGGGCTCCGCGGCAAACTGGCGGCCGAGCGGGGCCAGGCTCGAGTCGTAGCGGAATCCCGACCGGGCCAGGACGTCGAGGGCCCAGAGATCGTGGGGGCCGAACCAGCCGTCGGCCACGCGGAACCCGTGGATCCGGCATCCCGCGGCGGCTTCGATGGCCTCGCGGGCCCGGTCGAGGTCCTCCGCGAATTCGTTCGGACTGAGCGAGCTGATGCGACGATGGTAGAAGCCCTTGCTGGCGATCTCGTGGCCTCGGTCGGCCACCTCGCGGACCAGCTCCGGCATCTGCTCGGCGATCCACCCGAGGACGAAGAAGGTGGCCCGGGCCCCGTGTCGATCGAGGAGCTCGAGGGTGTGCCGGGTACCGTGTTCGACCCGCCGCTCGAACCGGCTCCATTGGCCGCGCTGGATCAGGCGGTTGAACGCGCCTAGGTGGAAGTAGTCCTCGATCGCCACCGTCAGGATATGACGGGGCCCGGCCCCCTGGGGACGGGGCACGTCGGGCGACGGCGCGCCCGGCAGATCGAGTTCCTTGGCTTCCATGGGTGATAACCAGAATGGCAAGAGGGATACCCAAGGTGTCAGGCCTTGAGTCACTGCCCGGAGCCAATACGCCTGCTCGCAACGCTATCGTTCAGTTGGACTTGCGGATGGTGGGAGGGTTGGAGGGACGGATTAGCGTGTCAGGGTGGGCCTACGTAGCTGTAGCGCCGTCGCAACGACTGTTGCGTTGGAAGCACGGAAATCGGTCACTTCCGTAGGGTCTGGATGGCATCCGCGATCCGATCGGCGGCATCGCCCGAGCCATAGGCCGTCGGCTGCCAGCGGGGCGGGGCGGCCAACAGGCGGGCGACGGCTGGTCCGAGGTCGGTGGCCGCGCTGACGGGGGCGATCAGCCGGTTGGCGCCGGCGGTGACGGTCTCGTGCCACTCGGTTTCCGGGCGCAACGTTAGGCAGGGCGTCCCGAGCCAGTAGGCCTCCCGCTGGATCCCCCCGGAGTCCGTGGCCACCACGGCGGCGCGTTCCACCAGGGCGATCGCTTCGAGGTAGCCAAGGGGGGTGAGCGGGTGGATCGGCCCCCGGAGGCGATCGACGAGGCCCAGGCGCTCGAGGCTGTGCCGGGTTCGGGGATGAACCGGCAGGAGGACCGGCACGGGCAGCGTGGCCAGGGCGTCGAGTACGGCCGCCAGCGGCTCGGGGTGGTCGACCAGTTCGGCCCGGTGGAGAGTGGCCAGGGCAAAGGGTCGGTCGAGCGGGATCGGCCAGTCGCGGGCGCCTAACGCCGCGCGCGCGGCGGGGCCCGCGCCTCGGAGGACGTCGAAGGCCACGTCGCCGGTGAACACGATCCGGCCGGGGACCGCCTCGCGGTCCAGGCGGGCGGCGGCCGCCTCCGAGGGCGCGCAGCAGAGGGCGCTCAGGTGGTCCACGACCCGGCGGGAAATCTCCTCCGCCATGTACTGGTCGCCCGACCGGAGACCGGCCTCGACGTGCACCACCGGGATCCGTCGTTCCGCGGCGGCCAGGGCGGATCCGAGGGTGCTGACGGTGTCGCCGATCACGACCACGGCGCGGGGCCCGACCTCCCGGATGATCTCGTCGACCCCGAGCAGGATGGCGGCCGTCTGCTGCGGCAGGGGGCCCGAGCCGACGCCGAGGACCCGGGCCGGCTCGTCGAGGCCGAGCTGCTGGTAGAGCAGGGTCGACAGCTCGAAGTCGTAGTGCTGGCCGGTGTCGATCGAGACGACCGGGCCGAGGCGCTTGAGGGCGGGGAGGAGCCGACTCGCCTTGATGGCCTGGGGCCGGGTGCCGTAGCAGAACAGGATGGGGCGCATGGGTTTCCGGTTGACGCAAATCGAGGGCCGGTGGTATCTTGAACGGCTTTCTCAGGGCGCCATATGCTTTACGGACTGATCCTTACGCTGCTCGTCATCGATGGCCTCCTCCTCGCGGCGGTGGTCCTGTTCCAGGCTGGTCAGGGGGGCGGGCTTGCCTCGCTGGGTGGCGGAACGACCGACCTCGTGATGGGAGGGCGGCAGGCCGTCACCATCCTCCACACGCTGTCGTGGTGGACGGGCGGCATCTTCATGTTCCTGGCCTTGGTCCTGTCCCTGCTGGCGTCCCGGAGCACCGTCGGGGTGTCCGAGGTCCAGCAGCGGCTCCGGACCAACCCGGCGGCCCAGGTGGCCCCCGCGCCCCTCGGCGAGGCGCCGACCACCGGCGCGACGCCGGCCCCCGCCACCGGTGCCGTTCCCGCGCCGGCCCCGGCCACGACCCCTCCGGCAACCAAGTAAGGCCGATGACGTCGATGCTTCGTACGAGCGGGGCGCTCCGATGACCGAGCGCCCCGCTTTTGTATTGCTGGAAGATGGCACCTGGTATCGGGGAACCACCCGCGGACCCGCCGGCTTGGGTTTTGGCGAGGTCGTGTTCACGACCAGCCTGACGGGGTACCAGGAGACCTTCACCGATCCGAGCTACAACGGCCAGATCGTGGTCATGACGGCGCCGATGATCGGCAACTACGGCGTCACCGCGGCCGACATGGAATCCGAGCGGCCCCAGGTGGCCGGGGTCGTGGTCCGGGAACTGGCCCGGCATCACTCGAGCTGGCGGGCCACCGGCGGACTGTCGGAGTGGCTGGCGGAGTCGGGGATCCCCGTGCTCGAAGGGGTCGATACCCGGCGGCTCACCCGGCACATCCGCGAGCGCGGGGCCATGCGGGGGATGATCGCCGAGGGGACCCAGCCCACCGAGGACCACCGGGCCAAGTTGTTGGCGTCGCCGACGATGGAAGGGCTCGACCTGGCCTCGCAGGCCGGGACCAAGGAGCCGTACGGCGACGGGGGCGGCGGCAAGGGCCCCCACGTGGTGGCCCTCGACTTCGGGATGAAGCGGAACATCGTCCGGATGCTGGCCCAGGCGGGCTGCCGGGTCACCGTGCTGCCGGCCAACTCGACGGCCCAGGACATCCAGTCCCGGAAGCCCGACGGGCTTTTCCTATCCAACGGCCCCGGCGACCCCGGAGCCCTCACGAACGCCATTTCGACGATCCGGACCGTGGCGAGTTCCGGCCTGCCCACGTTCGGTATCTGTCTTGGACATCAGCTCTTAGGGTGGGCCTTCGGGGGGCACACGGTCAAGCTCCCCTACGGGCATCGCGGCGGGAACCACCCGGTCAAGGACCTCGTCTCCGGTCGAGTGCTGATCACCTCGCAGAATCACGGGTTTGCCGTGGCCGGAACCACCGAGGGGGTGCCCGGCGCCCCCGATCTCGAGGTCACTCACCTCAATCTGAACGACGGCACCGTCGAGGGAATTCGTCATCGGACCCTGCCGGTGTTCGCGGTGCAGTACCACCCGGAGGCCGCTCCCGGACCCCACGACGCCTTCCCGCACTTTGGGGAGTTCCTGAAGTTGATGGGTGGCTGAAAACCCGTTGCAAGGACGCAACCCCTTGACACACAAGGGTTAAGCCCATACTATCGAGCCCGAAACCAAGCGGCCCCCGTCGGGGCCGCTGCCCCGTGTGACCCTTAAGGGGGAAGCATGACCAAGGCCGATCTGGTCGAGCAGGTCACCGCCGCGATGGCTCGAACGGCGGGCCCGCTCATTTCCAAGAAGGACTGCGCTCGCGTCGTGGATGCTTTCCTCGACGCGATCAAGCTGGCGCTCAAGGATCAGCACAACATCGAGGTCCGTGGGTTCGGCACCTTCAAGATCCGGCGTCGGAAGACCCGGATGGCGCGGAATCCTCGAACCGGCGATCCGGTCGAAGTGGCCGCGCGCCCGGTGCCGGTGTTCAAGCCCAGCAAGGAGTTACGGGCGCTGGTTGCGGAAGACCACGATGCCGGGATCGTTCCGGCCGCCCCGGACAGCGATCAGGATTGATCCAGCCGGTACCCCGGCGTACCCGACAGGGGTCGGCACCGTGCCGGCCCCTTCGCGTTTCCGAGTTGCCCGCCTCGACGGCCGAACCCATTATCATCGGTGCGGATCCGACGATGCCTTCGATTCCCGTCCTCCTCTTTGCCCGCTACGCGGATCTCCTCGGGACCTCCCGGGTCGAGCTTCCGCTGACCGACGGGTGCACCGTGGCCGACCTGGTCCGCCACCTCCGCTCGCTGCCCGGCGGCGAGGCCATCCCCGAGCGTCCGTTCGTGGCCGTCAACATGGTCCAGGTCGACGCCAGTCACCGGCCTCAGCCCGGCGACGAGGTGGCGCTGCTGCCTCCGATGGCGGGTGGGTGACATGACCATCCTGACGCGGGACGCCATCGACCCGGGCGCCCTGATCGCCGCGGTCAGCGCGCCGGAGCGCGGCGGGATCGCCTGCTTCGTCGGGGCGGTGCGCGACCATCACGAGGGCCGCGGGGTGGTCGGGCTCGAGTACAGCGCCTACGACGCGATGGCCGACGCGGTGGCGGCGGCGATCCTGGCCGAGGCGGAATCGCGCTGGCCGGTCGCGGTGGCGCTGCGGCATCGCCTCGGACCGGTTCCGATCGGCGAGGCGGCGGTGGTGGTGGCGGCGGCCGGGGGCCACCGGGACGAGGCCTTCGCGGCCTGCCGCTACGTCATCGAGGAGGTCAAGCGGCGGGTCCCGATCTGGAAGCGGGAGCGGTACGTCGACGGGAGCGAGGCCTGGGTCGATCCGACCGCGGCGGGCGGCCTCCATCCGGTCCGCGACGACGGGACCGTCTCGTGATCGGCGATCGGTTCGGCCGGCCCCTCGGCAGCCTCCGGCTTTCGGTGACCGACCGCTGCAACATGCGGTGCGGTTACTGCATGCCTAACGAGAACTACGTCTGGCTTCCGCGGAGTTCGATCCTGTCGTTCGAGGAACTCGACCGGATCGCCGGCGTGTTCGCCAGTCTCGGCGCCCGCAAGGTGCGGCTGACAGGGGGCGAGCCGCTCCTCCGCCACGACCTCGATCGGCTGGTGGCCCTGCTGGCGGCCCGGCCGGCCCTGGCGGACCTGGCGCTCACGACCAACGGGATCCTCCTGGCCGAGCAGGCGGCGGCGCTTCGGCGGGCGGGCCTCCGGCGGGTGACGGTGAGCCTCGACACCCTCCGCCCGGAGCGGCTCCGCGAGTTTGCCCGGAGCGACCGTCACGCGGCCATCGTGGCGGGCCTCGACGCCGCCCGGGCCACGGGGTTCGAATCGGTCAAGCTCAACAGCGTCATCATCCGCGGCTACAACGACGACGAGGTGGTGCCGCTCCTGGAGTTTGCCCGGGACCGGGGCCTCGAGCTCCGCTACATCGAGTACATGGACGTGGGCGGCGCCACCCGGTGGAGTCGGGCCGATGTCGTCAGCCGGGCCGATCTGCTGGCCACCATCGAGCGGGCGCTCGGGCCGGTGGAGCCGGAGCCGAGCCGGGGCGCCGCGCCGGCCGAGCGGTTCCGCCTGGCGGATGGCACCTCGTTCGGGATCATCGCGTCGACCACGGCGCCGTTCTGCGGCGACTGCGATCGGAGCCGGGTGACGGCGGACGGCACCTGGCTGCTCTGTCTGTACGCCGACCGGGGGTTCGATCTGCGGGAGCCCCTCCGGGCCGGCGCCTCCGATGCCGACCTCGCGGCCCTGATCGCGGCGGCGTGGGCGGAGCGAACCGATCGGGGCGCCGAGGTCCGGCTCGCGACCCCGGGGCGCGGGGTGCTCCATCCGATCGAGCGCCTCAAAGCCGATCCGCGCCGTGAAATGCACACCCGAGGAGGGTAGTCCCGCCGCTCCATGGCCCTGCACATCGCCCTGATCGAACCGGAAATTCCGCCCAACACGGGCAACATCGCCCGGCTCTGCGCCGCGACCGATACCAGCCTCCACCTGATCGAGCCCCTCGGCTTTTCGGTCGATGACGCCGACGTCCGCCGGGCGGGGCTCGATTACTGGCCCCACGTCGACCTCTGGGTTCATCCGCACTGGGGGGCGTTCCGGTCGGCGATCGGCCGGGAGCGGTGCCTCTACTTTTCCGCCAAGGCGACCGCGCCGTACTGGACGGCCCCGTTCCGCGCCAACAGCTGCCTGGTGTTCGGGAACGAGACCGGCGGGATGCCCCTCAAGATTCTCGAGAAGTATCCGGAGCGGTGTTTCCAGATTCCGATGCCGGCTGGCCGGGTCCGCAGCCTCAACCTCGCCACCGCCGCGGGCATCGTGCTCTACGACGCCATCCGGCAGCTGGCGACCGCGGGGGACGTCCCGATCGGCCCCGCCGCCACGGCCGACCCTCGCGGGGGCCGGGAGCATCGTTAGGCAGTTTCCACTTTCCGTCGGGGCCCGTCGCGCCCTGGAGGTCTTCATGGTGGTCCTGCATCGTTTCCTGACCGTCGCGGCCGTGCTCCTGCCGGCGTTCGGCCCGGCCCGGGTCGTGGCCCAGGGGCGCGATCCGGCCGTCACGGCCGAACTGGCGCGAGTCCTCGACAGCGTGCGTCGGTCGCGGACCGACATCCCCGGCATTGCCGTGCACCTCGAGTCGCCGCGGCTCGGCCTTTCCTGGACCGGCGTCAGCGGCGTGGCCGACCCGACCACCGGCGCCCCGCTCACGCCGCGGCACGGCCACCGGATCGCGAGCAACACCAAGACCTACGTCGCGGCGGCGATCCTCCGGCTCTGGGAGGACGGCCGCCTCCGGCTGGACGATCCGATCGCGCGCCATCTGGCTCCCGCGTCCGTCGCGGCGATTCGCGGGGGCGGGTACGACCCGGAGCGGATCACCGTCCGGCACCTGCTCAGTCACACCAGCGGCCTCTACGACTACGGGATGGACTCGCTCTATCAGGTCCGGGTGGGCGCCGATCCGCGGCATCGGTGGACCCGGATGGAGCAGCTCGAGTTCGCCATGAACCGGGGCCGCCCCTATGGCGAGCCCGGCGAGGTGTATCACTACGCCGACACCGGCTACATCCTCCTCGGCGAGATGGTCGAGCGGCTGACGGGCCAGCCGTTCGGCCCCGCGCTTCGGCAGGTGCTCCGGTTCGACGCCCTCGGGCTCCGGGAAACCTGGCTCGAGTCGCTCGAGCC
>JAEUJH010000220.1 GCA_016794825.1 Gemmatimonadota bacterium | reverse complement strand
CTCAGGGTGGCCCCGATCGAGTCGTTCTCGACGGCGGCCATGTCGAGCAGGACGCCGAGCCGGGCCCGGCGGTTCGCGACCCACTCGAGCGGGTTCACTTCCTCGCCGTTGACCCAGACGCGGGCCCGCGGCGCGGAGGCGGTGCGCTCGCGGGTCTGCCCGGCCAGCGGGGCGAGCGGCACGGCCACCATCGCCATCATCAGCAAGGTACGGGTCTTCATCCTGCTATCACTCCTTGGGGTCAGAACCCCACGTATCGGGCACCGGTAAGGTGAACATCCACCAGGGCGTCGAGCAGCCCGACCCGCTCGCGCCACAACTTGATCATCTGTTCCTGTCGGCTGCGCGCTTCCATCAGCCCGACCGCTTCGAGCTGGCGGTCGATGGTGGCCAGCCGGTCTTCGAGCGACGACGTCACCGCCACGGTCCGGCCGTCGACCACCCGGCTGTCTTCGTCGAATCGGGAGAGCGCCTGCTCGAGCTGCGACGACCGGCTCATGATCTCGGCCAGCTCCGGATCGGCGGCCACCAGGGTCCGGTTGTCGGTCCGGGCGTTGATCGCGACGAACGCGATGGTGACGGAGGCGGCCAGCGCGATCCCGGTCATCACGAAGCGGCGCACCTGCCGGGTCCGTCGCTCCTTGGCCGCCGCGACCCGGACCGTCGCGAAGAGATCGCGCGAGGGGCGGAGGGTCGGGAGGGCCTTGAGCCGGGCGGTCCGCTGGTCGAGCCGGTCGAGTTCGGTCCGGCAGTGGGCGCAGGCGTCGATGTGATCCCGCCAGGTCCGGACCTGGGGTTCGAGCCCCGGCTCCCGGGTGGCGAGCAGCTGTTCCATGGTCAGGTGAGTCATGCGGGCACCTCCTCGCCGAGCCACCGGCGAAGCCGGGCGTGGGCCCGGGCCAGCTGGGATTTCGAGAAGCTGACGGTCCGGTCCATCATCGCGGCGATTTCTTCGTGGGTATAGCCCTCGACGTCGTGGAGCCAGACCACGGCGCGCGAGGTTTCGGACAGCCGTTCCAGGGCGGCCTCGAGGTCCATCCGGAGTGCCGCGTCGTCCTTGCGGATCGGGACGATGTCGTCCTGGAGGTCGTCGGTGTCGCGGTACTTGTTCCGGCGGAGTCGCATCAGGGCCTTGCTGGAGGCCACCGTCCGGACCCAGCCCCAGAGGCTGCCGTCGCCTCGGAACTGGCCGATGCTCCGGAAGACTTCCAGGAACGTTTCCTGGACGACATCCTCGGCGTCTTCGGTGGTCCGGCAGATCCGGCGGGCCAGGTTGTACACCGGCGACTCGAAGGCGCGGAACAACGCCTCCTGCGCCTCGGGGTCGCCGGCCTTGAGCCGTGGCAGCACCGCCTCGGCGTCGGCCAGCCGATACGCGTCCATCCGCAGGGTTCCTGTCAGCACGTCCGGAAAGATGCCTAAACCGCCGCCATGGTTGCAGATTGGGGGAATGACCACCCCCCCGGCCGAATGGCTCGAGCACCTCCAGGACGAAGCCGACGCGGCGTTTCTGTACCGCCGGCTGGCCGTCCTCGAGAGCGATCCGTCCAAGTCAAAGATATTCAATAACTTAGCAGACGTCGAGGAGCGCCACGTCCAGGTCTGGATCCGGGTCCTCGGCGAGGCCGGCCATGCGGCCGCCAAGCCCGGGCCCACCCTCCGGGCCCGGCTGCTGGCGCGGATCGCCGGATGGCTCGGGCCCCGGTTCCTGCTGCCGGCCCTGCTGGCGGAGGAGGGCCGGGAGGTCAAAGGGTACCTCGACCTCCACGACCGGTCGGTTGGCGGCCCGGCCGGGGCGGCCGCGCTCGACCTGGCCCGGGAGTCGAAGCATCACGCGGCCAATCTGTCCCGGCTGATCGGCCGGCCGGGCGAACCGTGGCATCGGGCCGGGGTGGGTGGGTTCCTCCGGAACGTGGTCTACGGCTTCAACGACGGGCTGACCGCCAATTTCGGCTTGCTGGCCGGGATGGTCGGCGCCCAGGGGTCGATCGGCACGGCCGGCCACGCCGTGGTGGTGGCCGGGTTGGCGGGGGCCCTGGCCGACGCGCTCTCGATGGGGTCGAGCGGGTACCTGGCCGCCAAGAGCGAGCGCGAGGTCCACGAATACGAGATCGGGATGGAGCGCGAGGAGATCCGGCTGATGCCGGAACTCGAGCGCGAGGAGCTGGC
>JAEUJH010000213.1 GCA_016794825.1 Gemmatimonadota bacterium | reverse complement strand
AGAGCAGGGCGTCGAGCGCCGAGAAGACCGCCGTGTTGAGACCGATTCCGAGCGCCAGGGTGGCGATGACGACCAGCGAGAAGGTCGGGTTCTTGACGATCAGGCGGAACGCCGATCGCAGGTCGTGCCGAAGTGTGGTCACGGGTACCTTGGGAAACGGATCAAAGCAACGTACGCCGGCCTCGTGTGGGAGGTTTCAAGGTGAGACATTGGCTGGTTCGCGCCGTAATTGCTGCGGTCGTTGGGGTTTGTCCGTTCGGACTTGGCTTGGCGCAGGAGTCGGGGCGACGCGACCTCTGGGCCGAGCGGGTGGTGGTGGTGCCGGACGACCCCGCCGCCCCCCGGGTTCTGATCGGGATCTGGGACAGCGGGGTCGATACGACGCTCTTTGCCGGGCGCCTGGCCCGTGACCGGAACGGGCGGGCGCTGATCCGCGGGTATGATGCGTTCAAGTACCGGCACGACACGCCCATGGAGTCGTTGCCGGAGGCGCTGCTGGCCCGCCGCGACGAACTCAACGCGACGATACAAGCCCTCGACGACCTCGATACTGCGGTCGAAAGCGCTGCGACCCGGGCGTACGAGGCCCGGATCGCGGCAATGACGGCGGCCGACCGGGCCGCCGCGGACGCTGAGGTGGGTCGGTGGAGCGGCTTCATCCACGGGACGTCGGTTGCCGATGTCGCCTTGATGGACAATGGCCGTGCGGCGCTGATCATCGCCCGGATGGAGTGGTGGAAGGGGAGTCCGCCGGTGCCGTGTTGGACTCGCGAACTCGCCGACCGCGAGGCTGCCTCGATCGGCGACCTCCTTCGGTTCTTGGTGGAAGGCGGCGCTCGGGTGGCGAACATGTCGTGGGGCCGACACGAGCGAAGCTATCTCCGAGCCCTGGCCGAGTGCGCGCCGGACCGGCCGGAGGAAGAGCGAAAGGCCCTGGCTCGTTACACCGTCGACACGATCCGCGCGGTGCTCCGGGCTGGCATGCTGGCGGCGCCGCGGGTCCTCTTCGTGGGCGCGGCCGGGAACGAGGGGATCTCGATGACCGAGTCGAATCCCGCCACGTTGTTGTCGCTGCCCAACTTCCTGCTCGTCGGTGCGGTCCGCCAGGACGGTACCAAGGCAGAGTTCACCAACATTGGGTCGCACGTCACCATCTACGCCAATGGCTGGCGTGTTCCGGGGCGCCTTCCCGGTGGGGCCATCGGCTTCGGGACCGGAACCTCGATGGCGGCGCCGCTGGTCACCAACGCCGCCGCGAAGATGTTGGCGGTCAACCCCGATCTGACCGGGGCGGACCTCCGTCGCCTGATCGAGGCGTCGGCCACGCCGAACGCCGCCGGACTCCCGTTGCTGCATCCGGCGGCCGCGGTGGCGGCCGCTCAGGCGGCGGGTCGCGGTCGAGCGGGCCCGTCCTCGGAGCAGAGACTCGATCGCGAATGACGGGTGGCGCGACGACGGCTTCGGGGTGCTGGCCGGGGGGAATCGACGGGAGCCCGCCGGTGGTCTGGCCTCACATTCGAAGCGCGCCAAGGGAAATGGCGGCATGCGCGGCCAGACCCAGCGCCACTCCACCGAGAACGGATCGGTCCCGCCGTTCCGCTGCCCGCCGGATGGCTAGGGCGCCAAGCGGCATCCAGAGGAGCGTGCCGGAAACGGCGCCTGGTGAGTAGCTGGCGGTCAGGACCGACCCGCCGAGGTGCAGGCTCCCGTTGATGAGCCCGATGGTCCCGATCGCCGCCAGGCCGAGGCTCGGGGATCGATTCCGCCAGACACCGACCGCCACGACCAGCATCACCGTCATGCCGACGGCGTTGAGCAGGAGGAACTCGGGGCCCGAGAGATCGGCCCCGGCATGGGTTTTCAGCCAAGCCGGGAATCCCGATCCCGCCACCGCTTCCTCCGTCAGGTGCACCGCGTAGCTGATCGGGAACGCCACGGCCAACAGGCGTCGATTGGCCACCGGGCATACACGGCGGATCGGACGGGGTGCCACATCAGCTACGGCTTCGGCCGCGCCCGGTAGGTCTCGTACAGCCGGTTGTGGCGGTCGTTCATCGGGATCGACTGGCCCCGGATGAAGACGTGCTTGACCACCGTGCGGGCGTCGAGCGGATCGCCGGTGGTGACCTGAAGGGTCGCGTCCTTGCCGACCTCGATGCTGCCGATCCGGTCATCGACCCCGAAGATGCGGGCGGGGTTGATCGTCAGGGCCCGGAGGGCCTCGTCGGGGTCGAGACCGTACGCCGTGGCCAGGGCCGCGTTGTACGGGAGATTTCTCGATTCCGCCGCCTCCGCCGTCTGGAACGCGATCGTCACTCCGGCCTTGGCCAGGGCGCCGGGGTTGGCGTAGATGGCGTCGTAGGGTTCGTCGTTGCCCGGCGTTTCGGTGGTCGGGCCGACGATGACCGGGATCTTCCGTTGCGCCAGCAACTCGGCCACCTGCCAGGCCTCGCTGCCGCCGCGGATGATGATCTTGAGCTTGAAGGTGTCGGCCAGCGCGATGGCGCCGCGGATCTGCCCCGCGGTCTGGACGTCGAAGATGACCGGCGCCTCGCCCTTGAAGATCGGGGCCAGGGCCTGGAACGCCAGGTTGGTCTTCGGCTTGACGGCCAGCT
>JAEUJH010000184.1 GCA_016794825.1 Gemmatimonadota bacterium | reverse complement strand
ATCGATCTGGCCGGCCATGACCTTGCCGGCGACCAGGTTGACCGCCTCGAGTCCGGAACCGCAGTACCGGTTGATCATGGTGGCCGGGACCCGCTCGTCGAATCCGGCGGAGAGGACGGCCCAGCGCCCGATGCCGGACTGATCCTTGACCGGCTCGACGCAGCCGAGGATCACGTCCTCGACCTGGGAGGTATCGAGCGTGTGACGGGTCTTGAGAGCCCGGAGCGGGGTCGCGCCGAGTTCGACGGGAGCGACTTCGTTGAGCGCGCCGTCCGATTTACCCCGACCCCGGGGCGTTCGAACCGCGTCGAGAATGAAGGCGTCAGACATGATCCGCGATCGTGAGGGAACGGGCCGAATCTATCAGCCGGAGCCCCGGGAGGGGAGGGCCGAAACCAACACTCGTTGTGTTTGAGTCGGAGCGAGATGCCCCCCGGGGGCCCCGAGTGAAGGGCCCGGGGGGCGGGCGACTCGTGGGCCTCAGTCGTTCCGAAGCGCCACCATCGGATTGACCGACGCGGCGCGGCGCGCCGGCACGTAGCCGGCGATCAGCGCGATGGCGGCCAACAGGGTCGCGGCGCCGCCGAGGACCCAGGGGTCGGTCGGGCTGGTGTCGAACAGGACCGCGTCCATCCCGCGCCCAAGAGCCAGTGCCCCGACGAGGCCGAGCCCCACGCCCGCGAGCGCCATGCCGGTCGCCCCGGCCATCACCAACCGGAGCACGCCGGCTCGGCTCTCACCTAACGCCGCCCGGATCGCCAACTCTCGGGTCCGACGGGCCACGGCGTGGGACATCACGCCGTAGGTCCCCACCGCCGCCAGCACCAGGGCGATCATCGCGGATGCCGTCAACAGCTTCGCGGTGGCGGCCTGGGGCGAGGTGACCGTCGCCACGACGGCGGCCATTGTCGCCACCTCCCCGGCGGCCAGTCGGGAGTCGATCCGGCCGACCGCCGCCTGCACCCCGCGGGTGACGGAGGTCGGATCCACCCGGGTCGTCGCGACCAGGTACGCCGTGCGGGACGGCCACTGGGCCAAGGGCAAGTAGACCACGTCGAGCGGGGCATCGGCCGTCAGCGGATTGCCCCGGACATCGCGGACGACTCCGACGATCTCCACCGATCGATTGCCCCGGACCAGCTGCCGGCCCACGGAGCCGCCGGCCGGGAAGAACCGTCGGGCGGCGCTTTCGCTCACCACCGCGACGGCGGGCTGGTCCTGCCGATCCGTCGGGGCGAGCATCCGCCCGCTCACCAGCGCGACGCCGAGGCCGTCGAGGTACCCGGGTGACACCTGCCGCACGCCCGCGATGGGGGCGTCCTCGAGCCGTTCCGGCCGCTCGTTTGCCGGATAGAACGACGCGCGCCGATCATCCCACGTCATGGGCAACACCGTGGTCAGTTCGACCGACTCCACCCCGGGGAGCCCGGCGGTCGCTTCCCGAAGCCGATCCCAGAACCGGACCACGACGCTGTCGCGATCGTAATCGACGTCCGGGAGGCTGATCGCCGCCGTGAGGACCCGCGCGGTTCGAAACCCGGGGTCCGAGAGCGAGATCCGCCGAAACGTCGCCACCATCAGGCCGGCCCCGGCCACCAGGATGAGCGCGAGGGCGATCTCCCCGATCACCAGGCCCACTCGGAACCGCCGGGCGCCAAGACGACGGGGCTCGCCAGTGCCACCGTCCTTGAGGGCCGTTACGACGTCGACCTTGGTTCCGGCGGTGGCCGGAACGAGGCCGAACAACACGCCGGAAAGCATCGACACCATGGTCGCGACCGCGAACGCCCGGCCATCGAGCCGGATGGCCCCGAATCCGGGTAGGTATCGTTGCACGTCGACCGGGACGGTCGCGGTGGCTGCCTGGGTGCCCCACCAAGCCAGCAGGACACCGACCGCCCCGCCCGCCAGGGCCAGGAGGAGGCTTTCGATCAACAGTTGGACCGCCAGTTGTCCCCGCGACGCTCCCAGCGCCACCCGGACGCCGGTTTCACGCCGGCGTCCGGTCGCCCGGACCAGCAACAGGTTGGCCACGTTGCCGCAAGCGATGAGCAGCAGGAACGCGACCGCGCCGAGCAACACGACCATGAACGGACGCGGCCCCGAGCCGAAGAAGGCCTCGGCCATCTGGGTGTGGAAGACTCGTTCGTCATAGACCCCGGGCCAGTCCGCGGCCAGGCGCTGGCGGAGCGCGCGAACGGCGGTCTGGGCCCGCTCCGGGCTCACGCTGGGTGCGAGTCGAGCAAGCATGAAGAGGTCGCGCCCGGTCCGGTCGACGGCTTCCGCTGGGGTCAGGGCCAGCGGGGCCCAGAACTCGGCGCCGATGGGGAAGGCGAAGTCGGGCGGCATCACGCCCGCGACCGTCCAGGCTTCGCCGTCGAGCTGGATGGTACGTCCCACCACCGTCGAGTCGGCGCCGAAGCGACTCCGCCACAGCCCATGGCCGAGCACCACGACTCGATCCGCGCCGGGCTGCATTTCCTCGGGCAGGAACCCGCGGCCGAGGCGAGGGAACCGACCGGCCAGACGGAAGAAGTCGGCCGTGGCCCGGGCACCGGTGGCCCGAACCGGCGCGTCGACGCCCGTCAGGTTGACGGTGACGAAACGAACCGCGGCGGTGGCGGCGAACTCGGGGAGGGTGGCGAGGTCAGCGTACGTGGCCGGTGCGACGCCGGCCTCTCGCTCCGGCGTTGATGCCGGGGCGTCGCTGACGAACAGCAGTCTGCCAGGATCGACGAGTTGCGGGAGCGGGTGGAAGGTGAACGCGGACGCGGTGCTGTAGACCGTGGTGACCGCGCCGATACCCAGTCCGATGCAGACGATGGCGAGGACGGAAACCGCGGGAGCGGCTCGCAACGCTCGGACGGCCATGCGAGTCGAGAACCGGATGTCGAGCACGGGATCTCCTGCCGGTGGCGCGAGGAACTACGCGCGACCCCCAGGTCGGTTTCATGAAGACCCGATCAGGTGCGCAGGGGCGGGGGACCGGCCCCGACGCGAGCGCCGACTCAATGGACGCGCGGGGCGGGCCGGCGATAGGTTGCAGCATGACCCAACCTGTGACGATCGGGATGGTCCTGTTTCCCGACTTTACCCATCTCGACCTGACGGGCCCGTTCGAGGTCTTCGGACGGATCCCCGGCGCCCGAGTCCTGGCCGTGGCGGCGTCACCGGCGCCGGTTACGAGCGACACCGGCCTCCACATGGTGCCCGACCTGACGCTGGCCGAGGCGCCCCAGTTCGACGTCGTCTGCGTGCCGGGCGGGCCGGGGATCAACCCGATGCTGGAGGATCGGGAGCTGCTCGACTGGTTGGTGGCTCAGGCCGGGGGGGCTCGCTACCTGACCTCGGTCTGTTCGGGCGCCCTGATTCTGGGCGCGGCCGGGCTGCTCCGGGGCTACCGGGCTGTCACTCACTGGCTCTC
>JAEUJH010000177.1 GCA_016794825.1 Gemmatimonadota bacterium | reverse complement strand
TCCCGGCGGAGGGCCACGGTGCCGAGTTCGTTGACGGTCGAGGCGACGTTGGGGTGGGTCGGCCCGAAGACCCGTTCCCGGATGGCCAGCGCCTCCTCCAGCGCCCCCACCGCCTCCTCCCATCGCAGGGCGCGGATCTGGGCTCGGCCGATCATCGTCAGGTTGGCCGCCACCGCGTGATGGTCCTCGCCGTACCAGGCTCGATTGATGGCCAGCGCCTGCCGGTAGAAATCCTCCGCCTCGGCGTAGTTGCCCCGCTCGAACTGGGTCGCGCCCAGGTTGATCAGGTCCTCGGCCACCGCGGGGTGCCCGGCGCCCCGCTGGGCCCGATCCGCCGCCAGAATCAGCCGGTTGAGCGAGTCGGCGGTGTCGTAGTCGCCGGCGTAGAAGTGCGCGTTGGCCAAGTGGGTGGTCGCCTCCCAGTAGCCGGCGGAGCCGGCATCGCGAGCGGCCTGGAGTCGGATCGCCTCCCGATGGGTGGCGATCGCGCCGGGATAGTCGCCCTGAGCCTCCTGGACCCGACCCAGCACGGTCCGGGCAACGGCGTGGGCCACGTGCCCGACCGGGCGCACGGCCGAGTCGATCGCGATCGCCCGCCGCACCAGGGTGTCGGCCTCCTCGAGTCGAGCCTGATCGAGCCGGAGCAGTCCCAGCGCCACCAGCGCGTCCGACACCTCGGCCGATCGATCGCCGGTGCGCTGGCGCCGTTCGGTCAGGGACGCGCCGAGCAGGCTGTCGGCCCGGTCGAGCCGGCCCACCTTCTGATAGAGCCCGCCTAACGTCAGCACCAGCTCCGACTGGGTCCGCGGGTCGCCCTCGAGACTCCGGACCTCCTGGAGGCCCCGGTCCATCAGGGTCAGCACCCTGAGGGTGTCGGCGGGCGCCGCCGAGGGATCGCCGCCCTCGAACAGGTTCAGCATGAAACGCTGGACTCGCTCGGCCCGGGCCGCCTCGGCCAACGCCAGGTCGCGGCTGGCGCGAAGCCGGATGGTGTAGAACGTCGCCAGGGCCACGAGGCTCGCCAGCGCCACCGCCGCGGTCGCCACCGCGCGCGCGTTCCGACTCACGAACTTCCCGGCCCGATAGCTGAACGAGTCGGGTCGGGCCCGGAGCGGCTCGCCCGCCAGCAGGTGGTCGATGTCCTCGATCAGGGCGCCCATGTCGCGGTAACGGCGCGCCGGGTCGGGATGCATCGCGGTGGCGCAGAGCACCTCGAGGTCTCCGGCCACCGCGCGGCCCGTGCCGGCGGGCAACCGCGGCGCCAGCGGCGGCGGCCCCTGCTGAGCAGCGGTGGCCAGCTCGTCGACGGTGCGGCCCTCGATCGGGAAGGGGAGCTGGCCGGACAGCAGCTGATAGCAGACCACGCCCACGGCGTAGACGTCGGTGTAGGTGCCGACTCCCGCGCGGGTGAGCAACTCCGGCGCCGCGTACCCCGGCGTGAGGAAGCGAAGACCGGTGCGGGTGTGAGTCCCCTCCACCGGATCCTCGAGGTGCTTGGCGATCCCGAAGTCCACCACTTTCACCGCGCCGCCCTCGGTCACCAGGATGTTGCTGGGCTTGAGATCGCGGTGGATCACGGCCCGCTGGTGGGCATGGAGGATCGCCTCCGCCACCGAGCGGATCAGGCGGAGCCGGGCGGTCACGTCGAGCCGGTGTGCGGCGGCATACGTGGTGATCGGGCTCCCGGCCACGTACTCCATTGCCAGCCACGGCGTACCGTCGGCCAGGGTGTCGGCGTCGTGGAACCGGGCAATGGCCGGGTGGTTGAGCTGGGCCAGGATCCGCTGTTCCTGGAGGAACCGGTCGCGGCGCGCCGGCGAGAGCCAGGCGTCCCGGAGGATCTTGATCGCCACCTGGTGGTCGAAGTCGGGACGGGTGGCCAACCAGACGACCGCCGACCCGCCCTCGCCGAGGAGCCGTTCGAGCCGATAGGCGCCGATCTGCCGGGGCGCCGTGGGCGCGCCGCCGATCAGGGAACTGGCGGTGGTGGCAAGGTCCTGGTCGAGGGGATGGGACCCGGCCTGGTCCGCCGCCAGCATGGCGGCCAGGCGGGCGCGGAGCTCCGGCTCGTTGGACGTCAGGCGTTCGAGTTCGGCGGCTTGCTCGGCTTCGGGAAGGGCGCTCAGCGTCGCGAACAGGTCGGCCAGGCGGTCCCAACCGGCCGAGTCACCCGGCACGCGACAACTCCGCAGCGAGCCAGGCGCGCGCCGCGCGCCAATCGCGGCTTAGGGTGGCTTCCGAGATTCCCAGCAACTCGGCCGTCTCGGCCACCGAGAGCCCGCCGAAATAGCGGCCCTCGATCATCTCCGCCTGCCGCGGGAACTGGCGGCCCAGTTCGCTCAAGGCATCGTCGAGGGCCAGCACCTGGTCGTCGGTGGAGACCGGCGCGTCGAGCGCCTCGTCGAACGCCACCAGGGTGAGCCCGGCGCCGCGCTTCTCGGCCCGGCGGCGGCGGGCGGCATCGACCAGCACCTGGCGCATGGCCCGCGCGGCGATCCGCTTGAAGTGCAACTCCGAATTGGCTGTCAGGTTCGGGGAGCGGCGGAGCTTGAGCCAGGCCTCGTGGACCAGCGTGGTGGGGCTGATGCTCGCGTGCGGTTCGCCGAACAGGATCGTCGCCGCCAGCCGGCGCAACTCCTCGTAGGCCAGGCTGTAGACGTGGTCCGGGTCCGGGGATGACGCCACGCTGTTTCCGATGGGGGATGAGGGGGTAATGGTATCAGTCGCGAGGGTGGCCGGGCAAGTCGAGGCTGCCCGGGCGGGGTCACCCCTCGCGCGACGCCTCCGCGCGATGTCAGGCTGGCGTCCGGCGACGGTCAGCAATGTGCCAGAGCACGCCGCTCGGATCCGAAAGGTAGAGAACCCGAAGGCCCCACGGCTGCATGGCGGGTGGCTTGGCCATGACGCCGTATTTCGCCTTCAGGTCGGCCTCGGAGATCC
>JAEUJH010000160.1 GCA_016794825.1 Gemmatimonadota bacterium | reverse complement strand
TCGCCCTCGGGCAGGGGACCGAACCGGAACCGGCCGGTGGAGTCCGACCGGGTTCGGTAGGTCAGGCTGTCCTTGCCTTCGCTCGGGAGCAGGACCGCCTCGACCAGGGCCAGCGTCTGGGCTCGGCTGGTGGCCCAATCGACCACGCGGCCGGAGAGGTAGCGATTGGGGATCGGCGCGCCGGTGGTGAACGTGATGACCTGGGCCGAGGTGCTCCGGTTGTTGCGGAGGTCCATGACGCCCGGCAGCAGTTCGATCCGGTAGACTCGGTTGGGAAGCCAGCCTTCGCGCGGGCGGACCGCGATCCGGCTCTTCTTCCAGGACACCTTGGGGACTCGCTCGGTCGGCGAGAGGACGACCAACTTCTCGAGGTCGCCGCTGCCGAGGCCGAAGTTCGGGGCGTTGCCTTCGCTCACGATCTCGCTGAATCGGAACTCGGCGTCGTCATCGAACCCGGCCACCACCGACGTCGATTCGGGCCAGGTTCCGATCAGCCGGGGCGCCGCCGCGTCCGGCGGGCCGCCCGGCGGTTCCCCGATCTGGGCGCACGCCGCCAGGACCCCGAGCGTGATCGCGGCCAGGGGCCGGTTCAGCTGGCGCATCCCAGCGTGGCGCGCTTGGCGGTCAGGACCTCGACCTGATCGCGCCAGGCGGCGAGTTTCTCGCGCTCGCGCTGGACCACGTCGGCCGGGGCCCGGCTGACGAACTGCTCGTTGCCGAGCTTCTTCTCCTGGTTGCCGATGGCCTGGCGGAGCCGGTCGACCTCGCCGCCCAGGCGGGCGCATTCCTTGGCGATGTCGACCAGATCGCCTAACGGCACGGTGACGCTGGTGCCGTCGGCCAGGACGGCGGTGGCGCTGGCGCCGTCGTCGGTCGGCGCGTCGGAGGCGGTCAGCTCGCTCACCTTGGTGAGGCGCTGGATCGTCGGCTTGAGCTGCCGGATGGCGGCCTGGACGGCGGGACCGCCCCGGCCGAGGTTGGCGCGGATCGACTGGCCGGGCTGGACGTTGTACTCGGCCCGGATCGACCGGATCGCGCCGACGATTTCCTGGGCCGCGCCGAACTCCGCCAGGGCCCGCGGATCCTCGGCGCGGGCATCGGGGCGGGGCCAGGGCGCCAGCATGATGGTGGCGTCGGGGTGCCGGCCGGGCATCCGCTTCCAGAGGGTCTCGGTGATGAACGGCATGACCGGATGGAGCAGCCGGAGGGCCACGTCGAAGGTCTGCACGGCCACCGCGCGGGCCACGTCACCCCCGGCCTGTTCGCCGTAGAGGCGGGGCTTGATCGCCTCGAGGTACCAGTCGGCGAGGTCGTTCCAGATGAACCGGTAGACGGCGTTGGCCGCGTCGTTGAGCCGGAGCCGCTCGTAGCCCTCGGTGGCTTCCCGGACGGTGGCCTCGCACCGGGCGATGATCCACCGGTCGGCCACCGAGAGTTCGTTGCGGTGGACGACGTCGGGGTAGTCGCCGGCCAGGGGGCGGACCGGGCCGTCGAGGTTCGAGAGAATGAACCGGCCGACGTTCCAGACCTTGTTGGCGAAGTTGCGACCGGTCGAGAACGAACTCTCGAGATCGTTCGGGTCGAGAATGACGTCGGTGCCGACGGCCAGGCCCCCGATGACCGTGTAGCGGAGCGCGTCGGCGCCGTAACGGTCGACCACGTCGAGCGGGTCGATCCCGTTGCCGAGGGACTTCGACATCTTCCGATGCTGCGTGTCGCGGACCGTGCCGTGGAGGTAGATCGTCGTGAACGGCACCTGGCCCATGAACTCGAGCCCCGACATGATCATCCGGGCCACCCAGAAGAACAGGATCTCGGGCGCGGTGACGAGGGCATGGCCGGGGTAGAAGTGCCCCAGGTCGGGAGTCCGATCGGGCCACCCGAGCGAGCTGAACGGCACCAGCTGCGACGAGAACCAGGTGTCGAGGACGTCCTCGTCCTGATCGACCGGGCCGCCGCATCCGGGGCATCGAGTCAGATCGGTACGGCTCACGCTGGTCCGGCCGCAGGCCGGCTCGCGGCAGTACCAGACCGGAATCCGGTGGCCCCACCAGATCTGACGGGAGATGCACCAGTCGCGGATGTTCTCCATCCAGATCCCGTACTCGGTGCCGCGGCGCTCCGGGACGAACGTCAGGGTACCGTCGCGATACGCCTCGAGCGAGGGCTGAGCGAGCGGCGCCATCTTCACGAACCACTGATCGGACAACCGGGGCTCGACCACCGTGTCGCAGCGGTAGCAGTGGCCGACCGCGTGGCGATGGGGCTCGACCCGGTCGAGCAAACCGGCGGCCTCGAACTCGGCCACGACCCGCTTGCGGGCCTCGAACCGATCGAGCCCGCGGAAGCGCTCGGGGGCCAGGTCGGACATCCGGGCATCCGGGGTCATCACGTCGATGGCCGGGAGGTCGTGGCGGCGCGCGATCTCGAAGTCGAGCGGGTCGTGGGCCGGCGTGAGCTTGACCGCGCCGGTGCCGAAGTCCTTGTCGACGGCCGCGTCGGCGACGATCGGCACCAGCCGGTCGACCACCGGAAGCTTGATCATCCGGCCGATCAGGGCGCGGTACCGCTCGTCCTCCGGATGCACGGCGACGGCGGTGTCGCCCAGCATGGTTTCCGGCCGGGTGGTGGCGACGACGATCTGGCCGGAGCCGTCGGCCAGCGGGTACCGGAGCCGCCAGATCCGCCCGTCGGTCTCCTCTTTTTCCGCCTCTTCGTTGGACAGGGCGGTGAGGCACCGCGGGCACCAGTTGATGATGTACTTCCCGCGGTAGATCAGGCCCTTCTCGTGGAGGGCGACGAACACCTCGCGGACGGCACGGCTCAGCTGGTCGCTGAAGGTGTAGAACGTGCGGTCCCAGTCGCAGCTGGCGCCGAGACTCCGGATCTGCTCGAGAATGGTGGTGCCGGTTTCGGCCACGAACTCCCGGACTCGCTCGACGAAGGCGTCGCGGCCCAGGTCGAATCGGGTCTTGCCTTCCTTGGCCAGGAGTTTCTCGACGACGTTCTGCGTGGCGATCCCGGCGTGGTCGGTGCCGGGGACCCAGAGGGCGTCGCGGCCCCGCATCCGTTCGAACCGGATCAGGACGTCCTGGACGCTCAGGTTGAGCCCGTGGCCCATGTGGAGCTGCGCCGTCACGTTGGGCGGCGGCATCATGATCACGTAGGGCGACGGCCGGCCGCGGGGCTGGAAGCAGCCCTGGTCGCGCCACCAAGTGTAGAGCGGCGTCTCGATGGCCTTCGGATCGTATTGGGGCGCCAGCGGTTCGGTCATGCCGGTTCGGGCTCCTCCCGGAGCGCGATGTCGGGGTTCGGGGCGTCGTCCTCGCCCCAAACCAGGAGCCGGTCGACGAGATGGACGGCCGGGTCGAGGGCTTCCCGGGCGGTCCGAACGGCCCGGGTCCGGGCGGACCGCGAGGTGACCCAGCCGTGCAGTTCGAGGGCGTTCCGACCGACCGGGACGAGTTCCAGGGACTGGGCGTCCTGACCCAGCAGCCGCTCCAAGGCGGCCTGGAGGTCGTCGGTCAGGTCGCCGGGGCTGGGGACCGTCCGCCCGGCATGTTTCCAGGCGGAAAACGCCCGGGTCACCCGCCGGCGGCCTTCCCGGGAGTAGAGTTCTCCGAGGAGGAAGCCGGCGGCCAAGCCCAAACCCAGGCCGATCAGGGCGGCCGGGGTGACCCCGGTCGAGGTCTCGGAACGTATGCGTCGATACTGCATATGGTTAACTTAATACCACCGAGAACCGCGACGAAACGATTCCATGGCAAAACCCCCGCACTTCCGGATGCTTGCGTTGGGCCTCGCCATCGTCATCGGATTGGCCCTGTTCTTCTGGCTCGCGCCCCAGACGCCCACGATCGTGCGCCCGGCCGAGACCCTGACGCCTTGAGCAATCCCTGAGGACCTTCGTTCCATGAGTGTGATTCGCCTGACTCTTCCGGACGGCAGCGTCCGTGAGTTGCCGGCCGGCTCGACCGGCCATGATCTGGCCCGCGCGATCGGCCCCGGCCTGGCCAAGGCGGCGCTGGCGATCCGGGTCGACGGCCAGATCCGCGACCTGGCCCGTCCCTTCGACGGCGACGCGACCGTTTCGATCCTGACCGACCGCGACCCGGACGCGCTCGAGGTGCTCCGTCATTCGACGGCGCACATCCTGGCCACCGCGGTGCGCCAGATCTTCCCGACCGCGGGCATCGGTTTCGGGCCGCCGATCGAGGACGGCTTCTACTACGACTTCGAGGTGCCGCGTCCGTTCACTCCCGAGGATCTCGAGAAGATCGAAGAGGTGATGCGAAGCGTCGCCGCGGCGGACCATCCGTTCGAGCGGGAAGTCGTCGATCGGGCCGAGGCCAATCGGCGCTTTGCCGACGATCCGCTCAAGCTCGAGCGGATCAGCGAGCTGGGCGAGGACGAGACCATCACGATCTACACCGATGGCCCCTTCGTCGATCTGTGCCGCGGGCCGCACATCCCCTCGACCGGGCGGCTCAAGCACTTCAAGCTCCTGACCACGGCCGGCGCCTACTGGCGAGGCGACGAACGGCGGCAGATGCTCCAGCGGATCTACGGAACCGCCTGGTTCAAGAAGGACGATCTCGACGGCTACCTCCACCGGCTCGAGGAGTCGAAGAAGCGCGACCATCGCCGGGTCGGCCGCGAACTCGATCTGTTCATGTTCCACCAGTTCGCGCCGGGCGCCGCCTTCTGGACCGAGCGGGGCACGACGATGATCAACGTGCTCAACCAGTACCTCCGCGAACTTCAGCGGGACGACTACCAGGAGATCAAGACCCCGCTGCTGTACAACAAGGGCCTCTGGGAAATCTCGGGGCACTGGGGCAAGTATCGGGAGAACATGTTCCTGGTGCTCGACAACGAGTCCGGCGAGCACGACTTCTCGCTCAAGCCGATGAACTGCCCGTCGCACTACCTGATGTACCAGAGCAAGCGCCACTCGTACCGCGATCTGCCGCTCCGCTACAGCACCTACGACGTGCTCCATCGGAACGAGGTGTCGGGCGCGCTCTCGGGCCTGACCCGGGTCCGGCAGTTCCAGCAGGATGACTGTCACGTCTTCCTGACGGAGGACCAGATCGCCGCCGAGGTCCGGCGGCTCACCGCGTTCAT
>JAEUJH010000155.1 GCA_016794825.1 Gemmatimonadota bacterium | reverse complement strand
CAGGGCGGGCTTCCGCTCGATCTGGTCGTCCTCGCGGACATCAGCCGGGTCCTCCGCTCCGAGGAGCGGCAGGTCTGGCAGCGGTTGGTCCGGGTGCTGAGCCATGAGATCAACAACTCCCTGGCGCCGATCAAATCGGTGGCCGGCACGCTCATTCATCTGCTCGACCGCTCGCCCCGGCCGGCGGACTACGAGGAGGATCTCCGGAGCGGGCTGGACGTGGTGGCCGCCCGAGCCGACTCGCTCAATCGGTTCATGGCCTCGTATGCCCGTCTGGCCAAGCTGCCGCCGCCCACGCCGGGCCCGGTCGACGTCGCCGCCTGGGTGAGCCGCGTGGTCCTGCTCGACCAGCGGGCCCCGGTCCGGGTGGTGCCCGGCCCGGACGTCACCATCCAGGCCGACGGCGATCAGCTCGATCAGGTGCTGATCAACCTGCTCAAGAACGCCATCGAGGCCGCGCTCGAAACCGGCGGCGGCGTCGAGGTGGGCTGGCTCGATCGCGACGACGCGGTCGAGGTCTTCGTCCGCGACGAGGGGCCGGGGCTGTCGACCACCACCAACCTGTTCGTCCCGTTCTACACCACCAAGCCGAGCGGCTCCGGGATCGGGCTGGTGTTCAGCCGCCAGGTGGTCGAGGCCCACGGGGGGCACGTCGTGGTGGCCAATCGGACCGACCGGAAGGGGTGCGAGGCCCGCCTGACGCTGCCGAAGGCCTTTGCCCGCGACGCCTAGCCTAACGTTGTTTCCGCCGGTACCTTGCAGCTGGCCGGGACGCGGCCGGATCCGGCCCGTTCGGCGTTTCTCTCGCATCGGAGTACGGGTGATCGACCCTGAAGTGACGCTCGGTGGTTACATGGCCAAGCACGAACGGGCCGCGGCCTTTGCCGGCTGCGACGGGCATCCCTACTCCTGCGCCATCCTGGCCGACGACGAGCCCGATTTCCGCGGCCGCTTCGGGGCCGCGCTCCTGTTCATTCGATGGGACGGCGGAGGCGAGCATCCCGCCGGGCACGTCGAGACCGACTACCTGGTGTGGGGCACCTCCAGGGAGGACGCCGAGCGGCGGATCGGAGCCCTCTCGCTGTACGACGTCAAGGCCGCGCTCGACGACGCGATCCGCTCCCGGCCGGAGGGGTGGTAGTGCCCCGTCGCGGCCTGGTGCTGGCCCGCTCCGGCTCGACCTATCAGGTGGCCACCTCCATCGGGGTCGTCACGGCCGTGCTGCGCGGCAAGGTCAAGCACGACGCCGGCGAGCGGATCGTGGTCGGCGATCGGGTCGAACTCGATCGGCTCGACCCCGGGGCCGTGGCGGGCATCGTTCGCGCCGAACCGCGCCGCAACGTGCTCGAACGGCGGAGGGCAGGGGGGCGGGGCAACCGCACGGTGGCCGCCAACCTCGACCGGGTTCTCGTCATGACGGCGGTGGCCCAGCCCAAGCCGATCCCCAGTCTGATCGACCGACTCCTCGTCATTGCCGAAGCCAACGACATCGCGGCCGGCGTGGTCATCACCAAGATCGACCTCACCACTCACGCCGACCTGAGCCTCCGGTTCCGGAACGCCGGCTATCAGGTCTGGCCGGTCAGCATCCGCACCGGCGAGGGCGTCGACGAGCTGGCCGCCGAGATCCGCGGCCACGTCACCCTCCTCACCGGTCCGTCCGGCGTCGGGAAGTCCAGTCTGCTGAATCGAATTCAGCCCGGCCTGGCCCTCCGAACCGGGGCGATCTCCACCAAGGTCGAACGCGGCAAGAACACCACCGTGGCCGCCGTCATGGTGCCGATCGCCGATGGCGACGGGTACCTGGTCGACACGCCGGGCTTCAGCGACGTTGGCCTCTGGGGCATCGAGCCCCGGGAACTGGCCCGCTGCTTTCCCGAAATCCGTCCGCTGATCGATCACTGCAAATTCCCCGACTGCCAGCACCTGACCGAACCGGGCTGCGCCGTCCGCGACGCCGTGGAGCAGGGGACGATCGCCCCGGATCGGTATCAGAGCTATCAGATCATCCTCAAGGAACTGACCGCCGCGCCCCGCGACTGGGAGTAGGCACCCCGGTTTCCTGGCGCTGATTTCAATGAGATCAGCGCCGGTTCCCTGCGGGCTCTTGACATAAACGGCTTAGGCTAAGACCCTTAGGTAAGGCATCCGGTCGATCCGGAGGCCGCCACCCGGGGGAGGTCGTTCATGCCGGCGCCGGTCGAGCTGCTTCAGGGCACCCTCGATTTCCTGATTCTCAAGACCCTCACGTGGGGTCCGATGCACGGGTTCGAGATCTCCCGCTGGATCAAGCGGACCACCGAGGACGCGCTCGAAGTGGAGGAGGGGGCGCTCTATCCGGCCCTCCATCGGATGGAGCGGAAGGGGTGGCTCGAGGCCGAGTGGGCCATGACCGAGCAGAGCCGCCGGGCCAAGTATTACCGGCTGACCCGTGCCGGCCGCGAGCGGCTCCGGGCCCAGGACACCGAGTGGCGCCGGTACGTGGCGGTCGTGGGCAAGATCATCGCCGCGGCCAAGGCCTGACCGTGTCGCGCGGGCTCCGCCGTCTGTTCCAGCTCGCCACCGGCCGCAAGCCGGCCGCGGCCGACGTGGCCGCGGAACTCGATCTGCATCGGGACCTCCACGTGGCCGAGCTGATCGAACAGGGTGTCCCGCCGGAGGAAGCCGCCCGCCGGGCCGACGCGGCCCTGGGCGACCGAGCCGCGCTGGTGCGCCGGATCGGCGCCATTGATCAGTCCGCGCATCGCCGCCGGGTTCGGGTCGAGCGCCTGAGCAAATGGGCCGTCGACTGGCGCCTGGCCTTCCGTGGGCTGCGCCGCGATCCTTGGTTTGCGCTGGCGGCCGCGGGTCTGGTGGCGCTCGGGGTCGGGGCCAACGTTGCCGTCTTCAGCATCCTCAACGCCGCCTTCTTCCAGCGCCTCCCGTACCCGGCCCCGGACCGGATCGTTTCGATCCTGGAGAGCCGGCGGGGCAGCACGATGGGAGTCGCGGGTCAGAACGTCCGGGATTGGCAGGCGCGGGCGACGGGATTCACCGACCTGGCCGCCTATCGCGCGGGCGCCGTCGCCCTCCACGGCTCCGGCGAGCCGACCACCGCGACAGTGGCCCAGGTGTCCCGGGAGTTTGCGGGGGTCATGGGCGTGGCGCCGCTTCGAGGCCGGTGGTTCTCCGCCGACGAGGCCCGCGTCGGTGGCGCCCCGGCGGTCGTACTCGGCGAGCGGCTCTGGCGGCGGCAATTCGGAGCGGACCCCGCCGTCATCGGGGCCGTCGTGCGGATCGACGGGACGCCAGCCACGATCGTCGGCGTCATGCCGGCGCGGCTCGGGTTTCCGGTCGGCGCCGACCTCTGGACGCCGGCCGAGCCCTGGGATGACAATCCGAGTCGGACCGCTCACAACTGGCGGGTGGTGGGGCGTCTGGCCGACGGCGTCACCGTCGCCACCGCGGGGCAGGCGCTTTCCCAGCTCACCCGCCA
>JAEUJH010000131.1 GCA_016794825.1 Gemmatimonadota bacterium | reverse complement strand
GGACGGGAAGCCGCTCGGGTGGGTGCATCGGATCGCCGGCCAGTCGGTCATGGCGGGGAGCCCGATGGCGCCCCCGGATGGCAAGGACTCGTCGTCGTTCGAGGGCGCCGTGGACCATCCGTTCGCGCCCGGTGATTTCTACCTCGACCTCCACACCCCCGAGTACGGGATCACGGTCCAGTGGTGGCGATCGGTGGGGAGCACCCACACCGCCTTTGCGATCGAGATGTTCGTCGACGAACTGGCGCACGCCGCCGGGAAGGACCCGGTCGAGTTCCGCCGGTCGATGCTGAGCAAGGAGCCCCGCTGGCTCGGCGTGGTCAACCTCGCGGCGGAAAAGGCGGGCTGGGGCACGCCGCTCCCGGCCGGTCGCGCTCGCGGGTTCGCGGTCCACAAGTCGTTCGGGAGTTACGTCGCCGAGGTGGCCGAGGTGTCGCTCGAGGGTGGGAAGCCCAAGGTGCACCGGGTCGTGTGCGCGGTCGACTGCGGCATCGTGGTCAACCCGGACATCGTGCGGTCGCAGATGGAGGGGAGTATCGCTTACGGGTTGGGGGCCGCGCTCTACGGCAAGATCGACATCGACAAGGGCAAGGTCGTCTCGGCCAATTTCGACAAGTACCGGGTTCTCCGGATGCGGGAAATGCCGGCAGTCGAGGTCTACCTCGTCCCGTCGACCGAAAAGCCCACCGGCGTCGGCGAGCCCGGCACGCCTCCGATCGGACCGGCCGTGGCCAACGCGATGTTCGCCCTGACGGGCAAGCGGATCCGGAAGGCGCCGCTCGCGGGCTGAGCTGAAAGGGCGGGCGGCCTCTCGCTGAGAGGCCCCCGAGCCGGGCGCCGTGGTCAACCGGGCGGGGATCCTTGCGGATCTCCGCCCGGTCGGCGTTTCAGGGGGTCAGGGCAGGGACACGCGCCAGAATCGGCGGATCAGGCCGCCGGTGATCTCGTACATCCAGACGGCGCTGTTCCGCTGGTCGGGAGGCCCCGGCCAGGTCTCCCGGTCGGCGACGAAGCTGCCCTGGATGATTCGGGGTTCGACCTTCACGACGAGGCGGTTCGGGCCGGAAAAGAGCGGGGTAAAGCCGGCCCGGATCGCCGCCTTGCCCTGCAAGATGACCTTGCCGGACGGGAACTCGGCGGCCACGGCGTCGTCGGCGTAGAAGCCGAGGAAGGTCTCCAGGTCGCGGGCGTTGAACGCTTCGATCTGCCGCTCGGCGATTCGGACCGGAAGGGTATCGGACCGCTGCTGGGCCTGGGCGACGGGCGCGGCAACTACCATGAGGGCAACGATCAGCCTGGTCATCGGGTCTCCTTTCGGTTCTTGAGATCGTCCAATTGGCGGTCGAGCGGGGCCGCCGTCAACTGGTCGGCAATGGCGGCCAACTCCTCCGCCCGGCGCCACTCGGCCTCGAGGTCGAGGAGTTCGCCCGCGAGCCAGACCCGCTCGCTGTCCTCCTGCGCGGCCATCTCGAGGGCCAGACGAAGGTCGGTGGGAAGGTCAGCGAGGCGGCGACCGTACCGGCGGCGGGCGGCGTCCAGCGCGATCTGGCCGAACCGGCCGTCATCTCCCCCGCTGGTGCCGTCCGTTCGATCGAGCCGATCGGCCGCCGTGGCCACGTCCTTGGCGTTCCCGCCTTCGGCGTTGATGATCGGAAGCAGGGTGCGGGCGGCGGCGATTGCCGCGGGACCCTGGACCACGTGGAAGGGTCCGTTGGCGCTGGGGATCAGCAGGCCGCTCACTTGGCTGGGGATCTGGAGTACGGGGTGGTTGGCGGTCGAGTCGGAATCGAACGCCGCCGAGGCAATCTGCGCCCGGGTGAGCGCGACGGCCCTCCCGGCGATGTCGATGGTCCCCACCCTCCGTCGCAGGCTGACGAGTTGCCGGATCGAGTCACCGAACGAGAGGAGCGTGCCCGCGATTCCCAGCACGTACGACGACGCCCCGATCGCCACTGTCACGGCGATCCCACCAACCCCGATCGCGATGGCCCGCCGCCGCCGGTGCCCGAACTGATCGCCATAGCGCCAGGCCGCGAACTCCGGTCGGAGCGGCGCGCCGATCCGCACCAGCTCGAGTCCCTCGCGGACCCGCGCCAGGCCGATCTGATCCGTGGCAAATCGGCGCGGGGTGGCTCGGTACTGACGCTCGCATGCCTCGATCGCTTCCCAGCGGTCTTCGAACGGGGTGAGGTTCCACCGCTCGCAGCGCCGGCAGACGACCCACAGCCGGCCCCGGGCCTGATCGAAAGCGAGGCGACGGCCGATCGGCAGGGGCTCGATGACGTCGTTTCGGCCGAGGTCGCGGTGGCAATGGAGGCAGGTCCGGTACACGGGGAACGGCCGGACCGGGGTTCAGGGCGCGTCGTTCGGGTTGGTCGGGTGTTCGCCGGTTTGGTCGGTGGCCCGGCGGCGAAGCCGGCGCCGTTCCTGGCCTTCCTCGTACCACCGGCGGGTGATCTCGCCGGCCAGATCCTTGTTGCCGAGGCCGAACGCGAGGCCGGCGGCGAGCGCGATGGCGCCGAGGATGAGGGTAAAGGCCGCGGTGATGATCTCGTCGGCCACGCCCATTTGCTGCATGGCCATGAAGACGGCGATCAGGAGCACGGCGCCCTTGGCCAGCTTGGCCAGGGTCGGAACCCCTTCGACCCCGCCGGCGGAGGCCAGCACCAGGCCCCGGACGAACTCGCCCACGATCATGCCGAGGATCACGATCACCACGGCGGCGATCAGGGTCGGGATGTACGACAGCATCGTCCCGAACATCTGGTTGATGCTGTTGAGGCCGAGGGCGGCGCTGGCGAGGAGGATCACCACCAGCATCACCAGCCAGAAGAGCAGCTTGCCGACCGCGTGGATCGGGTCGAGTCGGCTGCCGGTTCGGCCCACCGCCTCGGACAGCCCGCCCGCTTCGGCCACCTTGTTGAAGTTGAGGCGCTGGAGCAGGGCGTCGACGCCCCGCTCGATGACCCGGGCCAGGAAGTAACCCGCCACCAGGATCAGGGCCGCGCCGAAGAACGCCGGCACGAAGCCGGCCAGCTGGTCGAGCCCGAGCTGCAGTCGCTCGATCAGGGCATTCATCCGGTCACCTCGATCACCACCTTGCCGAGTTGCTCGCCGCTTTCGAGGCGGCGATAGGCTTCCACGCCGCGGTCGAGCGGCACCACCAGATCGACCAGGGGCGTGAGCTTGCCGGAGTTGGCCACCGCCATCATCTCGGCGAATTCAGGAACCGACCCCATGGTCGATCCCATGATGCTCCACTGGAACCAGAACAGCTTCCGGATGTCGAGCTGGACGTGCGGTCCGGTG
>JAEUJH010000076.1 GCA_016794825.1 Gemmatimonadota bacterium | reverse complement strand
GCCGTACGGCACCGCCATTTCGGACACCGCGGCCCGAAAGAGGATCGGCCGGACCTGGGCGCCATCCCGATAGCCGACCTGGTGGAGGATCAGGCCGGAGCGGGACTCGATGCTGAACCGGAACTCCCAGTTCTGCCAGCTGACGGCGTGGCCGGTCACCGTGAACGAGGGGCCCTCGGGCTGGAGCAGCCGGAGCGGCTTGGGTCCGCGCCGCGTGGTGGCCAGGCGGCGGATCGAGTCGATCTCGACGTTGGGGACCCGGACGTTGGGCCCGCCTCGATCCTCGAACGACTCGATCGTGCGCCGGGTCAGGTTGACGAGCACGAGGAGGCCATCGAGGCTCCCGTCGCGTTCGGGGCCCGCGAGCATCGTGAGGGCCGCGACCCGGCGGGTGCCGTCCCGTTCGAACGGGAGATAACCCTCCGCCGGGGCGGCCAGCACCGTCACCTGGTCGGGTCGGAGTCCGCGGCGGGTCAGGGCGGCCACCCAGCGCGGTTCGGCGCGGAGGATCTCGGTGGCCACGTCGTTGTCGGTGGTCCAGCGGGTGATCCAGGTCTGTCCGCCCGGAACCTCGCGCCACTCGGCGATCGCGCCGGTCTGGAGGTCGACGGTCACCTCGCTGGTCTTGCCGGCGCGCGGATCGGTCAGGATCGAGAGCGTTCGTCGTCCGACGGCCTGGCCCGGCCGCCATCCGAGAATCTCCGGCTTGGCGGGCTCGATCAAACGGATTTCGGCGAACTGGGTCGTCGGCGTCCACCGGGGGTCGGATTTGACCGAGCGGGAGGATCGAGTCACTTCGGCCGCCGTCAGCGGCTCGAGCGGGTGGCGGGTCTGGGCCAGGCCGACCGCGGGGGCCGCCACCAGGGCGAGGGACAAAGCCAGCCGCATGCGGACTCCTCGATGTGAAGCGGGGAACGTCGGGAACGATGCCGCCGCGCGGGCCGGTCCGCCAGTGCCGGCCCGACCGTGCCCCGACTTATCTTGACCCGGGCCCGCGCTCCGTGGGCCCGTCGGTTCGATCACACCGGAGTTTCCGCCCGATGGGAAAGACGCGTCTCGAGGCATTCAGCGATGGGGTCATCGCGATCCTGATCACCATCATGGTGCTCGAACTCAAGGTGCCCCACGACCCGACCCTCGCGGCCCTGGCCGACAAGATCTGGATCTTCCTGACCTACGTCCTGAGCTTCGTGTTCCTGGGGATCTACTGGAACAACCACCACCACATGCTGCATACGGTCGAGCGGGTGACGGGGTCGATCCTCTGGGCCAACCTCCACCTGTTGTTCTGGCTCTCGCTGATCCCGTTCGTCACCGGGTGGATGGGCGAGAACCACTTCGCGCCGGTTCCGACGGCCGGGTACGGCGTGGTCCTGCTTTGCTGCGCCATCGCTTACACCATCCTCCAGCAGACGATCATCCGCAGCCACGGGCGTCATTCCCACCTGGCTCGCGCCATCGGCGGCGACATCAAGGGCAAGCTCTCGCTGGCGGCCTACGTGGCGGCGATTCCCCTGGCCTTCGTGAACCAGTGGATTTCCGATGCCCTGTACGTGCTGGTAGCATTGATGTGGATGATTCCTGATCGGCGGATCGAATTCGCTCCCAAAGTCAGCTCGTAGTCGTCGGACGTCGCGCTAAACGCGCGTCGACGTCGTGGGGTCAGCCCATCCTAACGGGGGGCTGCAGTCGGGGGTTGGCCTCGTGCCAACTCGGTTTGTTAGCTGGTGCAAGACCTGGCTTTGGTGCCCCTAAGGGGCTCATCCCAACCCGGGCGACCAGAGCAGCCGGCGGCATCCGGCTGGCCGATTCTCGAAAGTCACGAGCAACGTCGCGGGGCCAGGCCGTTACGACCCCCCGTAGTCAACGTCACCGCTGCGGCCGCGACTCGTCCCCCCCCGAAGGCCCGGGCTCCTGCCGGCCAGTGCGCTGATGTCCGCGATCCAGGGCGAGTCCGAATGCCGCGCGAGGCTCGTGGAGCGGTTTTGCAGGACTTTCGACACTTACTTCGCCAGCCAACCTAACGTTACTCCGACTGTGACAACGAGTTCATGTCGGTGTGTATTGACCGTCGGGGGGAGTCACCCTAGCTTGGGTCAAACACTCACGTTCGTGCTCGATGACCTGACACGCCGGAGGTACGTATGACCGTTTCTCGTCCATTTGGAATGGCCGGCCTATCGATTCTCGTACTGCTCGCGGTCGGATGTACCGAAGTCGAAACCCCGATCACAGGGGGGGGGGGATTCGCCGACGCCGGCTCTTGACGTTCGTGATCTCGATCCGCAGCCGACTGCCGCCGGGCCGTCGCTAGATGACCTGTTTTCCCAGATAGGCGGGGCAGTCGCGGGGTTTGCTGGCCTCTATCTAGACAGCGCTCAGGTGCTGGTCGTCCGCCTCACGAATCCCGACGACTCCTCCCATGCGATCGCCGCCGTCCTTCGAGTATTCGGTGGGGAACCTGGGCTGTCAGGCCGAACCGTCCGAGTCGAGGCCGCCCGCCATTCGTTCGGCCAGTTGCGGGCTTGGCGGGATGCGCTGATGGAACGCGCATCAGGAGATGGCATTCGCTACGTCGATATCGATGAGCGAAGCAACGTCGTTCGGATCGGGGTTGAAGATGCCGTGCTGGTTGACCCAGTCCGCCTGAGCGCCCGCGGCATTGCTGTCCCGGACGAGGCGCTGGCAGTGGAGGTCAGCGCGGCGATTCGACCGATGACGACCTTGGGTAGCGCCGTCAGGCCAGTCCTTGGCGGGCTGATGATCACGACCACCCAGTCGGGATGTACGCTCGGGTTCAAGGCCAAGAAGACGGGTGCGACCCGGTACCTGGTAACGAACGCCCACTGTACGACGACCGTCGGATCGGTTGATTCCACCCAGGTCGGGCAGCCGCTCCTGCAGTCGAACTACTGGGTTGGCTACGAGGTGGCGGACCCCGCCTTTGTCGGCGGCGGTACTTGCCCGTCCGGATTCACGTGCCGATGGGCCGATGCCGCGCTGGTGCAATGCGACACGATCGCCGCCTGCAGCCAGTATACCGTGGCGCGAACCACCTCGGAGTACACTGGCAGTGACTGGACGCAGAGTGGCTCGTCGACGCTCACCGCCGACCCATGGTTCGTTGTCGGGGAACTTTCCAGCGCTTCACTAGTATTGGGCGCCGCGGTCAGCAAGGTCGGGGTAACTTCCGGTTGGACGGGCGGCACTATTCAGCAGACGTGCGTCGACGTCTACTGGACTTCGACGAAGTTGCTTCGATGCCAGTACAGCACGTCGGCGGTCGTTAGATCCGGAGACAGCGGCGCGCCCGTATTCCAGTACGAAGCCTCGACGGGGAAGGCCTGGCTGGGTGGTGTCATCTGGGGCACGGCGGCGACGATCTCGTACTTCAGTCCGTTGTCGGGCGTCAAGAGTGACCTCGGGTCGATGACCGTCCATTCGACCGTCTACTGATCGAACACCGCCGATGCAAGTCACGCGGGCTCGAATGGGGCGGGGCGGCCGGGACCTGATTGCCGTGGGCGTCGCCGTGGCCGCCATGCTGATTGCGGGATGTGACGCCCAAGATCCTGCTGGCCCGGAGGATCCCTGTGATGCAGCCATGGCCATCCGGCCGTCAGGGTCTTTTCTCGGTTCAGCCGCTGAATCCGACATCGCCGCGCGCGTCATCCCCGGGGGATTCGGTGGCATGTACCACCAGGCTGACGGCGACCGGTTCGCAGCCGGTCTCATCGTTCGCCTCAAGGACATGTCGAAGGCGACGCAGGCCGGCGCCGCCCTTCGTCGACTTCTCTCCTGTGGTGGGGCCTTCCCTGGTTGGAACGACGTGATCGTCAGCCCCAGCGAAATCCACGCACAGGAGGCGCAGTTCACGGCGACTGAGTTGTACGAGGCAACCCGAGCGCTCGAGCCGCTCCGGTCGGATCCTGATGTCTGGGGTATCGAGTTCGATCCTGAAGCAAACCGGGTCTGGATTGGGATCCTGCAAGCGACTGCAAGCGTTCGCATCGAGGCGGCGGTCACGGGCCTTGGCGTGGCTGCAGAGAAGGTCCTCATCGAACCGCCGCCGCCCGCCGGTGGCGTGGAGAGCTTTGCAGTGAAAGACGAGGAGGTCTCAACCAGCGCTGAACCAGGGGCTCCACTCGGAGTGATGTTCTTCTCGCTTCGGGTCAGCTACACCAACTTGCAGGGCGCTGTGCGGTATCCGGACTGGTGCGTTTCCCCCGATCCCGAGGTATTGACCCCGTTCTTCCTCTTCGCCATCGAGCGGTGGGAGCGTGGAACGTGGCGAGTCGCGTACCATCCCATTTGCACCGCGGTTCTGCTCGAACCCCGCACTATCCAGCCTGGCCAAGTGGTCACTGACTCCGTGCCGGTCCCGGCGGTGCGTCGTCTCGGGGCGGCGCCCATTTGGCGCACACCGCGAGTTAGCGGTACCTATCGTTTCGTTGGAACGGTCTATCGATCGCGGACGGTGACCCCCCCGTTCGTGGCGGATCCGGCGGCGGCGAACGAGCGCGTCTCCGCACCCTTCCGCGTTCGGCACACGCTGCCTTTCTAGGGTCTTCGAGCGGACGGCCCGTCTAGGCCTTCGGCAATAGGGGGTCACGGGACCACAAACATTGCCGCGATCGCCTTGACGAGCTGTTCGAGGCCTCGGTTGTTGGCGTTGGTCAGGATCACGACGGCCAGATCCTCGGCCGGCAACAGCAGGAACTCCGCCGTGGCCCCGATGTGCGACCCGCCGTGCCCCACCGCCAGCCGGCCGTCGAGGTCCTTGGCCCGCCAGCCCAGGCCATAGCCCGTCGCCTGGCCCTTGGAGGTCGTCATCGGCGTGAACAGCAGATCCCGGGTTCGCGCGTCGACCACCGAGCCCGTCATGACCCCGTGGCCGAACCGGACCAGGTCTTCCGCGGTGGACAGGAAGCCGCCGCCGGCCCAGACGTCGCTGTTGTCGACCGCGGGCGGATTCAGAACCCGACCGTCCGGCCTGACCTGGTAGAACCCGGTGCGGTGCTCGATGATCCGGTCGTA
>JAEUJH010000030.1 GCA_016794825.1 Gemmatimonadota bacterium | reverse complement strand
CGGATCTCGTAGAACTCGAGGTCGGTGAGCATTCCCGATCGGCGCCAGAGCCGGGCGTAGAAGAACACCGTCATCATCCCGGTCAGCAGAAACGCCCACCAGACCCAGTTGTTGGCCACGCCCTTTTCGCGGACCAGGTTGGTCACCAGGTTGGGCGTGTCGGTGCTGAAGGTGGTGGCCACCATCGACACCCCGATCAGCCACCACGGCGCGGCGCGGCCCGAGGTGAAGAACTCGGTCGTGCTCGAGCCCGCCCGCCGCGCCATGACCAGCGCCGGCGCGAACGACGCCGCGATCGACAGCAGCACGATGACCCAGTCGAGGGTGACCAGTTGCATCTCGAGACCTCCGGCCGGACGGGACCAGTGACGACCAAGCGGGGCAGGACACGCGGAACGGCGGGCGCGAACATAGCCCGCCGCCCTGGAAGATACCAGGGTAGATTCCCCGCATGACCCCCGAAGCACGAGCGCTTCACGCCAGACTGGAACACCTCGGATCGGTCGCCGATGCCCGGGTGGTGGTGCGGGTGCTCGACGCCCCGGTCGGACCGCTGGTGGCCGCCGCCACCGACCAGGGCCTGGCCCTGCTCGAGTTCGGCGCCGAGCGGCGGCTGGCCAGTCAGCTCGCCGTGCTCACCCGTCTCTTCGGCCCCGTCCGACTCGGCACCAATGCCCTGCTCGACCGCGCCGAGCGCGAGCTGACGGAGTATTTCAACGGAGCCCGGCAGGTCTTCGAGGTTCCGCTCACGATCCGCGGCACGCCGTTTCAGGAATCGGTCTGGCGCGCGCTCCTGGCCATACCCTACGGCGAGACCCGCGCCTACTCCGACATCGCCACCGAACTCGGGCTCGTCAACGGGCAGCGGGCCGTGGGCCTCGCCAACGGGCGGAACCGGATCGCCATCATCATTCCCTGCCACCGGGTCATCGAACAGGGCGGCGGGCTCCGCGGCTACGGCGGCGGGCTGCCCAACAAGAAATTCCTCCTCGACCTCGAACGCCGGTTCGTCGATCCGTTCCTCGGCACCCCGTTCGCGCGGGCGCGAGCCACTGATTAGGCCCGCGGCGTGACGGCGGTCCACGTCCTCCTCAACCCGGCGTCGGGCAACGGCCGCGCGGGCCGGCGGTGGCAATCCCTCGAGGCCCGCGCGCGCGAAGTGTTCCCCGACCTGACGATCCGGACCAGCACCGCCCCGGGCCACCTCCGGGCCGAGGCGGCCGCCATCGCCCGACTGGGCGCCCCGGCCCTGGTCCTGGCGGCCGGCGGCGACGGAACCTCGCACGAGGTGGTGAACGGGCTGGTCGACGCCGGATTCGATCACCAGACCGCCATGGGGTGGATTCCGATCGGCTCGGGCAACGATCTGGCCCGCACGGCCGGCGTCCCACTCGGCCGACCCGCGTGCATCGACGCCTATCGGCGGCGGATCGTGGAGCGGATCGACGTCGGCCGGATCGAATACCGGACGCCGGACGGGGAGCCCACCCGGCGGGCGTTCGGCAATTCGTTCACGCTGGGTCTCACCGTCGCGGTGCTCGAACGGGTCCGGCGGTCGGGCAAAGGGCTCGGCGGATTGTCCTACTCGCTTGCGGCCATCACCGCCATCATCGACCAGCGACCGCTCCGCATCGCCCCGACCATCGACGGCGAGCCGATGACCGAAATCGACCTGCGGCTGCTCTCGATCACCAACGGCCGGACCTTCGGCGCCGGGATGCGGATCACCCCGGGCGCCCGGTTCGACGACGGGGTGTTCGACTGCGTCTCGCTCCGCTGGCTCCCCGCGGTCGGTGCGCTCCTGCTGTTCCCGAGGATCTTCTGGGGCGGGCACCTGTCTCATCCGCGGGTAACCCACCGACCGATCCGGCAGCTCGAACTGCCCGGCGACGGGCCGATCGCGTTCGAGGCCGACGGCGAGCTGGTCGAGGGCCGCCTCCCGCTCCGGGTCGACCTGGTGCCCCGCGGGCTGGCGGTGGTCCGGCCCGATCCCGGCCCCGTTCCCCGCTAGATTTCGCCGCGATGACGACCCGAACCCGGACCCTGCTGGCGCTCCTTGGCGCCTTCGGAACGACCCTGGCCCAGGGCCAGGAACTCCGGGTCCGGGTGGCCGAGCCGGGCCGGCCGACGATGGCCGTGGGCGCCCTGGTGTCGCTCCTGGCGGGCGACAGCGTCGTGACCCGCGGGGTCACCAACGATTTTGGCCGGGTCCGCCTCCGGGCCCCCGCCGGCGACTACGTCGTCCGGGTCGAACGGCCGGGCTTTGCCGACACCACCTCCCGGGTAACGGTTCCGGCCGGACTCGACAGCGTCACCATCACCCATTCGGCCCAGCGGCCGGCCCTGCCCAGCCGGATCGTGGCGCCGCCGGCGGCGTGCCAGGCGGGCGGGATTCCCGAGCCGATCCGGCCGCTCTGGACCGCCATCGATCGGACGTTGCGGCTGGTGGCCACCACCGAGGAGCGCGAGGCCGCCACCCTCAGCATCACCACCTTCGAGCGGATCCTCTCGTCATCCCTGGGCCGCGAGTCGGAGCAGTTCAACACCATCCTGGCCGCCCACAACCGGCCGCCTAACGCCCGGTCGGCCCCGTCGATCCGCCGGGCCGGCTACCTCGGCGGCGACAGCGCCATGGCGTGGGGCGCCCCCGACGTCACCGTCTTCTCGGCGCCCGAGTTCCAGGCCACCCACTGCTTCGGCACCGTCGGCGGGACCGCCAATCGGGAGGGACTCTTCGGGGTCCGGTTCGTCCCGGCCGCCACCGATCGGGTCGAGATCGAGGGAACGTTCTGGCTCGACCTGACCTCCGGCGAACTCAAGGTCATCGACTATCGCTTCGTGGGCGCGCCCGCCGCATGGCGGCCCGAGCGGTACGGCGGTTCGCTCGAGTTCCACCGGAGCGAGGTCGGGTTCTGGGTCACCCGCTTCTGGTATCAGCGAGTGCCCCGGGTGGAAATGACCGGTGGCCGGGAACGGCTCCGCGGCTACCGCGAGGACGGCGCCGAGATCACCGGCGTCGCGGTCGCGATCGACACCACCGATCGAGTCGCCGCGGCGCGGGCCATCCTCGAGCAGGATCGGGCCATCCGCAATCGGGTCGCCACGATGGCGGGGATCGTGGTCGACACCCTCGGCTTCCCGGTGGCCGAAGCCGAGGTGTCGGTCATGGGCACCGAGTTCCTGGGCCAGTCCGACCGCCAGGGCCGCTTTACCCTCGGCGGACTGCCCCTCGGCCTCCAGATCGTCCGGGTCCGGAAGGTCGGCTATCGGGTCCAGTACTTCGCGATCCGGCTGGCGGGCGGACAGGATTGGGAGGGCCGGGTCACGCTGCCCAAGCTGCCGCAGACCCTGGGCGAGATCGTGGTGGTCGGGAAATGGGGCAAGCCGCCCCAGTACGCCAATACGGCCAAGTACGACGACTTCTATCGCCGGCGGGCCTCGCGGAGCGGCAAGTACCTGACTCGCGAGGAGATCGACAAGACCGCCGCGGGACGGATTTCGGAACTGCTCCGCGCCATTCCCGGTGTTCGCGTCGGCTTCGTCCAGCCGGGCGAGAGCGAGAACGTCTCGTTCCTCACCTGCCCGGCCTACAACGTCTCGGTCTGGATCGACGGACAGAAGGTCACGGGCCAGGTGGGCGAGATCCTCCCGCTGATCGCCCCGTCCGACATCGAGGCGATGGAGGTCTATCAACGGCAGGCCCTGGTCCCGCCGGAGTTCCGCGACAACAGCTGCGCGGCGATCGTGCTCTGGACCCGCTAGCGGGCCCCGCCGCGCGCCGTTCTCACCGGACCGGGGGAGTTGCCGCGCCGCGCGGCTGATCGAGTTCCTTGCGAATGGCCCCGGCCAGCCCGGCCCGGGTAAACGGCTTCTCCAGCATCGGCCCCAGTTCCGCGATGTTCCCGTTCCAGGGCGTCTCCCGGCCGGTGTATCCCGACATGAAGACCAGCGGCAGATCGGGCCGTTCCTCTCGAAGGGCCTGCGCCAGCTCCACCCCGCCCATCCGCGGCATCACCACGTCGGTCAACACCAGGTCGACGCGATCCGGATCGGCCCGGAACTTCTCCAGGGCGGCAAGCCCGTCGGCCACGGCGACCACCTCATAGCCGAGATGCTCGAGGGTCCGGGTCGCGACGGCACGCACGGCCGCCTCGTCCTCGACCACCAGGATCCGCTCGACGCCGCCGGGCACCCGATGCTCGCCCGACGAGCCGGTCGACTCGTCCGCGACGACCCCCGTGGGGAGGAACACCTCGAATCGGGATCCCCGGCCGACCTCGCTCTCGACGGCGATCGCGCCGGCATGCTGGGTCACGATGCCGTAGCAGACCGACAGACCGAGACCGGTGCCGCGATTGACGTCCTTGGTGGTGAAGAACGGCTCGAACAGCCGACTCCTGGCCTCCGCCGAGATCCCGACCCCGGAGTCCACCACGGCCAGCCGGACGTAGTCGCCGGGGAGAATCTCGAAGGTGCCGATCTGGCGAACCTCGTCCACCACGGTGCTCGCCAGCTCGATCTGGATGGTGCCCTGGCCGGTGACGGCGTCGCGGGCGTTCATGACCAGATTGACGATCAGCTGTTCGATCTGCGAAGCGTCGGCGTTGATCCGAGGGACCCCGTCGGCCACGGACACCGACAGCCGGACGTTCTCGCCGACGACCCGAAGGAGGAACGGCTCCAGCGATCGCACCAAGGCACCCAGGTCGATCGAGGCGCGCTTCGACGCCTGCCTTCGCGCAAAGGTGAGCAACTGCCGGGTGATCTGGGCCACCCGCTGCCCCGCCACGGAAATCTGGCGGAGGTCGTCGCGGATGCCGGGATGGTCCTTGGCCTGGGCCTCCGCCATCTCGGCAAAGCCGAGCACGCCGGTCATCATGTTGTTGATCTCGTGGGCCACGCCACCGGCCAGCCGGCCGATGCTCTCCAGCTTCTGCGCCTGCAGCAGCTGGTGCTGCAGCCGCTTTCGCTCCGCCAGTTCCTCGGCCAGCTGGGAGGTTCGCTCCTCTACCCGCCGCTCGAGGTTGGCCCGGGCAATCTCGAGATCGCGGGTCCGGGTCTCGACCAG
>JAEUJH010000972.1 GCA_016794825.1 Gemmatimonadota bacterium | reverse complement strand
GCTGACCCACCAGGCGGGCTACTCCGTGGCGCTCGGCGCCTTCCTGGCCGGGGTCCTGATGAGCGAGTCGGGGGTGTCGCATCAGGTCGGCGAGATCGTCCGGCCGGTGCGCGATCTCTTTGCCGCCGTCTTCTTCGTGGCGGTCGGGATGCTGCTCGACGTGCCGGCCGCGATCGCGGCCTGGCCGCTGGTGCTGGCGTTCGTGGCGGTGGTGGTCGGCGGCAAGATCCTCGGGGTCTCGGTCGGCGCGTTCCTGACCGGCTTCGGGACCCGGATTTCGATTCAGGCCGGTCTCAGCATGGCCCAGATCGGCGAGTTCTCGTTCATCATCGCGGGGCTCGGGGTGGTCGCGATCGGGGGCCCGCCGCTCTACTCGATCGCGGTGGCCACCGCCATCGTCACCGCCTTCCTGACGCCCTGGCTGGTGAGCCGCTCCGAGGCGGCGGCCCTCTGGGTCGATCGGCGGTTGCCCCATCCGCTCCAGACCTTCTCGTCGCTCTACGGGTCGTGGCTCGAGACCCTGGGGCAGTCGCGCGGAGCGGCCAGTCCGTGGCGGCGGAGCCGGCGACTGGTTCGGCTGCTGGTGCTCGACTCGGTGGTGCTGGCCGTCTTGCTCGTCGGCACCAGCGTGGCGTACCGGGAGTCGACGGGATGGCTGGCCCGGTTCGGGATCGCCACGGCGGTCGAGCGGCTGGTGATTCTGGGCGCCGGGGCGGCGCTCGCCATCCCGTTCGGGTTCGGGCTGGTGCTGGCGGGCCGCCGACTTGCCCGGCAACTGGCCGAGTCGGTGGTGCCACCGGTGGCGGCGGGCAAGGTCGACCAGGGTCGAGCGCCGCGGCGGCTGCTCCAGATCAGCGTCGAGGTGGCGATTACGCTGGCGATCGGGATCCCGCTGGTGGTGGCGACCCTGCCGTTCCTGCCGCCGTTCGGGGCGCCCGGCGTGATCGTGGCCCTGCTGGCGCTCCTCGGCCTCTCCTTCTGGCGGACGGCGCGCGATCTCGACAGCCACGCCCGCGCGGGGGCCGAATTGGTGGTGCACGTCCTGGCGCGACAGGCGGCCCGCGGGCGGGGCGACGGGATGGAGGCGGTGCGGGGGATGCTGCCCGGCCTGGGCGATCTCGAGCCGATCCGGATCGAGCCGGGGTCGCCGGGCGAGGGCAAGACGTTAGGCGACCTCAATCTCCGCGGCCGGACCGGGGCCACCGTGGTCGGGCTGGTCCGCGGGGAGGATCGGGAGGCGGCGCCCGACGCCGACACCCGGCTGTCGGCCGGCGACTGGATCGCCGTGACGGGCACTCATCAAGCCATTACGGAAGCCCGAGATCTAGTACGCGCCAGAGATACCAGCTCGCGATCGACCGATACGGCCGCCACCGCTCCCCCCGCCGAGCCACCGTCCGGGGGCTCGGCAGGCGCTTGACCCCGAACACCCGCCCAAAGCCTTTCCGGATCCCGAGGTCGCCGAGCGGGAGGACGTCGGGATGGCCCAGATGGAAAATCAGCAGCATCTCGACCGTCCATCGTCCCACCCCCCGAACCTGAACCAGCCGTTCGATGATTGCCTCGGGCTCGAGGCCGGCCAGGTCGCGCCGGGACGGGACCGTCCCCTTCTGGGCGTGGGCGGCCAAGTCGATGATGGCCTTTGACTTGGCTGTCGAGAGGCCGGCGCTCCGCAAGGTGGCTTCGGGAGTGGTCAGAACCTGGTCAGGGGTCGGGTTCCGGCGGCCTCCGGGGCTATAGATCCGGCGAAATCGGCCGAAGATAGTACCAGCGGCCTTGCCGGACAGTTGCTGGTAGATGATGGCCCGCTGGAGGTAGTGGAACGG
>JAEUJH010000762.1 GCA_016794825.1 Gemmatimonadota bacterium | reverse complement strand
GGATCGCGGTCGGCGCCAGTCCGGCGCGCCTGGTGGCGATGTTCGTCGGTTCGGGCCTGCGGATCGGCGTCATCGCGCTCCTGATCGGACTGCCGCTGAGCATCGTGGGGATGCGGCTGCTCCTTGCCCAGGGCTTCGCCGGCGAGCCGCAGGTGAGCCTCTGGTTGATCGGCTGCGGCATCGGCGCGATTCTGCTGGCAGTGGTGGCGGCGGCGACCTGGATTCCGGCGCGGCGGGCCGCGCGCGTCGATCCGGCGACCACCTTGAGGGTCGACTGACCAGCCGGCAGACGCAGGATTCCATCGCAGGATCACCGTTTGACAACTGGCGGCTGCGCTCCGATGTTGCAGCCGTCACCTCAAAATCCCTTTGTGTCGGGCGCTCTGCCGGCCTGCGACGACGTCGCATGCCGGGCCATCGCTGAGCGCGCGCTCGTCACGACCACCGGAGGAAACTCATGTCCAACGACCGCCCATCCGCGGTTGCCCCCGCATGCCTCGTCGTTGGCGCCCTCCTCGGGCTTGCCGGCAGCTTCGCCCCGTCAGCCTCGCTGCGGGGGCTGGCGTGGGGCATCGACGGTACGGCACTCATCGTGGGAGCAGCTGTGCTTGCGGTCCACTTCATCCGCCTCGGGGAGGACCTCCTCGCCTCGGGCTTTCTCGTCTTCATCGCGGGAGAGGCGTTGGTCGTCTCTGGCTCTGCCATGACGCTCGAGGCCAGCAGCCCTTCATTTGCCGCGGGCGCGGCGCTGTGGGCCGCGGCACTGGTACTCATCAGCATACCGAGGGTCATGCCGGCGGCCGTACGCGCCCTTGGGTTCCTCGCCGCCGTGCTCTTTGCCGGCACGGCGCTCCAAGTATTCGCGGGCCGGGGCCTCACTCCGCTATCCGAGCCTCTGCCGTTCTTCGGGTACCCGTTTCTGGTCCTGACCATGTTGGGGTGGGCCTGGTGGTGCCTCCGGGCTGCGCCGCGCACCTAGACATGCGACCATTTGGCGCTGATGCCGTTCAGGGCATGGCGCCGGTACGCTGATTCGGGCCGATGTGATGTCGCCGCCAGGCTTCGCCGCTGGTCGGACGGACCATACCTGGAATCCGGATGGTCCTGGCGCGGTACTCGAAGCGCACACTTGCCAGGACGAGGCCCCGGACCCCGCTGCTTGACGCTGCCTTGACGGCTGCCGCACAGACTCGGGCAACCTCACAGTGAGACCCACGTGCGAGTTCTCTTCGGCATCGCGCTCCTTCTCGGTGTTGCGGCGCCGGTGGTCGCGCAGAACCCGCCGGACCTGGCCGATTCAGCTCGAGTCCGACTGAGCCGCCGCGAGTTCTGCTTCGAGCCGTGGCGTCTGTTTTCGTGCCTCAGGCTGCCGGTGTTGGGAACCATCGAGCGGGTAACGGCCGATAGCGTGGTGATCCGCATCTCGCGCCCGCGCCTCGGCGCACTCGCACACCTGACCACCGGGGTGTACCGCGATAGCCTGGTGGTGTGGACACCGGCGAACCGCGGCTTGGATCTGGATGTTCTCGTCGGGCATCGCTCGCGCGGCGCGCAGGGTCTGGTTGGCGCGGGAATCGGCGCGGGGCTCGGGTTGGTGCTTTCACCCCTGATGTGCGCCTTCTGCACGGTCGAGGAGTGGCGACACGGTCAACCCGCGTTGGCGGCCGCGTTCGGACTGGCGGGTCTCGGCTTGGGGTTACTGGCGGACACGGAGAAGTGGCGTCGGGTCGGACCCAGTCGTTTGCCCGTGCCGGTTGTTTCCTTCTCGGAGCGCCGGCTTGCGGTCGGAATGACGATGCGGGTCGGGGCACTGTCACACTAGGTGAGTGAGCTGTCGAGCCTGGCGCTCAGTGACCGCAGCAGACCTCCGCGAGCCTGGCGCGAACGCCTTCGGCGGTGAGCACCCCGGTCTGGCGATCGCGGCTATATTGCCAGGACCGTTCTCACATATCAGCGGTGGAGACAGATCGGATGCTCACGCTCCTGCTCGTGACCGCCCTGCAGCAGCCGGCCGCGCCCACGGCCCCGCGCGTCGTCATCGATCCGGCGGCCCCGTCGTTCCGGGCCGGCGACACCCTTCGGCTTCGGGCCGAGGTTCTCGGTCCAGACGGCAAGCCGATGTCCGGCGTCCGGCTCCGCTGGTTCGCCTCGGGCCGGAGCACCCACGAAGGCGGCGTCGACTCGGCCGGCCTGGTGAGCGGCGGCTACCCCGGCAAGCTGATCGTCACGGTGCTGGCTCAGTACGACGGTGGGAGCCGGCCGGTCACCGGCACCGCGGTGGTCACGGTTCTCCCGTTTCCGCCGGCCCGCGTCGAGGTTACCGATGCGCCTGGCTCCCTGCTCGTCGGCCAGAGCCTGACGCTGGGCGCCAGGGTGCTGAACCACCTGGCCGACCAGCTGTCAGATCCGGTTCGCTGGACGAGCGACAACTCCCGCGTGGTCGAGGTGTCGGCGTCGGGCCGGGTCACGGGCCGAGCGCCCGGGACGGCCACGATCACGGCCCGGGCCGGATCGGTGCAGAGTACGGTGGCGGTGACCGTGGTCGCCAGTACGCTCCGATCCCTTACCCTCGGTCCGGTTCCGGCCAAGGCCCGAACCGGCGACGTGCTCCGCCTGGCGGCGGTGGCCCAAACGGCAACTGGACCGCTGGCGAACCCGCGCCCGGAGTGGTCGGCCACGCCGGCCGGCGCGACGATCGATCAAGGCGGCGCCTTCGTCGCGGATGATCCGGGGCGGTACACCGTGACCGCCAACCTGGCCGGCCAGACGGCGACCACCGTCATCGACGTGGCCCCTCGGGGGGTCGCTCGCGTGGCGCGAACCGTGGGTCGGCTCCCGATCGACATGATGGCGACGGAGTTCTGGCTCCTGCCCGACGGCCGGCACGGCCTCCTCGCCACCGCTGGACTGACCGGCGTCGGCGGTGACAAGGTCTACGCCGTCGACGTGAGCGACCCAGCGGCGCCGCGCATCACCGACTCGGTGACGGTGGATGCCCGGATCGTGAACGACGTCATGGCCACCGAGGACGGCAAGTTCGCGGTCATGACCCGGGAGCAGGCGTCGACCCGCAAGAACGGGATCGTCATTCTCAGCCTGGCCGATCCGGCCCATCCGAAGCCGATCGCCGACTACACCGCCACCGTGAGCGGCGGGGTGCACAGTGCCTACGTCTACCAGGGCCACGTCTACCTGACCGACGACGCCACCGGGTCGATGCGGGTGATCGACATCGCGGATCCGTATCATCCGCGCGAGGTCGGGCGCTGGCAGCTCGAGCGGGAGGCGGCGGGCCGCTACATCCACGACCTCGAGGTGAGGGACGGCCTCGCGTATCTCGCCTACTGGAACGACGGCCTGGTGATCCTCGACGTCGGGAACGGTGTCCGCGGCGGGAGCCCGACCGCCCCGAAGTTCTACACCCAGTTCAAGTACGATCTCGACAAGCTGTACCAGCGCGTCGAGGCCGCGGCCGGTCCCGGCTATCTCCGCGGCACCCACACCGCCTGGCGCCACAAGAACTACGTGTTCGTCGGCGACGAAGTCTTTCCGGCCAAGCCGATCGGGAAGGGCGTGGCCAATCTCGGTCGGGCGTTCGGACGGATGCAGGTGGTCGACATTTCCGATCCGGCCAATCCCAAGAGTGTGGCCTGGTTCGAGTCGGAGGACGGCGGCGCCCACAACTTCTGGGTGGCGGGCGACACCCTCTTCGTGGGCGACTACCAGGGCGGCATGCGGGTGCTCGACATCTCCGGCGAGCTGAAGGGCGACCTCGGCCGCAACGGCCGGCTCATGACCACCATCACGACGGCGGACGCGAAGGGCCACATCCCCAACTCGCCGAGCGCGTGGGGCGGGATCTATCGGAACGGGTACCTGTACGTGCCCGACACCAACAGCGGGCTCTGGATCGTGCAGCTCGAGCCGAAGCGGTCGTTGATACCGTAGCGCCCAGCGCCGACCCCCGATCCGTTCGGCAGGTCCTTCGGAAAGAACAGAATGCGCGGACTGGTCCTGATCACCCTCCGACCAATCGCACGATGAAGCCCACCCTGCTTGCCGCCCTGGTAGCGCTCGGGATCACGACCGCGGCGCCGCGTGAACTCCCGGCCCAGACCTTCGAGACGACGGAAGGCACCTGGCTTTCGGTCGACGTTTCGCCCGACGGCGGGACCCTGGTGTTCGACCTCCTTGGCGACCTCTACCTCCTGCCGATCGGCGGCGGCGCCGCGCGGGCGCTCCGGTCCGGCCCCACCTTCGACGCCCAGCCGCGATTCTCGCCCGATGGGAGTCAATTGGTCTTCGTCTCGGACGAGGACGGGGCCGAGAATGTCTGGGTGATGGCGCTCGCGGGCGGTGCCCCGCGCCGGTTGTCGTCGTTCCGGCTCGGCACGGTGTTCTCCCCGGCCTGGTGGCCGGACGGGTCGGCGGTGGTCGCGAGCGTCGTGGATGCAGCGGGAGTGGCGGAGTTGTGGCGGTTCCCCCTGGCTGGCGGCGCC
>JAEUJH010000928.1 GCA_016794825.1 Gemmatimonadota bacterium | reverse complement strand
TTTCTGGCAAACGCGATCCATCGTCGTATCAGGAATCTCCTATGGTACCCGCCCTTGACGGTTCGTACTGATTCCCCAAGATTCCCACCAGTGGGTTCCTAATGGGTTCCTGGCGAATCGGGAATGGCGGCGAGGATGGCTACAGCACGGCTCACCAAACGGGTGGTCGACGCCGCAACCGCCCCGAGAACGGGTGATCGGTGGCTTTGGGATGCCGAGGTCCGGGGCCTCGGGTTGAAGGTCACACCGACGGGCCGGCGCGTGTTCGCGCTTAAGTACCGCGTGCCTGGCCAACGCGCTACCCGCAAGCTCACCCTCGGCACCTACGGCGCCATCACCCTCGATCAGGCGCGCTCGATGGCCAAGCAGGCCCTCGGCCGGATCGCGACGGGGCAAGATCCCGCCCGTGAGCGGGCCCAAGGGCGCACCGCTCCGACGATGGCCGAAGCGCTCCGCGACTACCTCCGCGACCACCACGGCCGGTGGAAGACCCGCACGGCGGCTGAGTACGCCAAGCAGGTCGAGGAGTACCTGATCCCCGCCCTCGGGTCGATTCGCGTTCAGGACCTCAGCCGGGCCGATGTCGGGGCCTTCGTTCGCCGGTTCGGGAACACGCCCGTCCTAGCGAACCGGCTCCTCGCGCTTCTTTCCGCATTCTGCACGGCCGCCGTGCAGGCCGGGCTCCGGCCCGACGGCGTCAACCCCTGCCGTCATTTCCCGCGGTTCAAGGAGCGGTCCCGGACACGGTTCCTGACCGGCGAGGAGCTGACACGCCTTGGGGCGGCCCTCACGGCGGCCGAGGCAGGCCGGTGGAACAACGTGAACGGAGAGCCGCTCCCGCCGGCCCCTTGGCAGTCCATCGCGGCCGTCCGCCTGCTAGCCCTCACCGGCTGCCGGCGGGGCGAGATCCTGGACCTCCGTTGGGCCGAAGTTGACCTCGAGCGCGGGCACCTTCGACTCCGGGACACCAAATCGGGTGAGTCGGTCCGACCGCTCAGCGGCGCCGCCAGGGCCATCTTGGAGGGCTTGCCGCAGAGCCGGCCCGACAATCGCGTCCTGCCCGGGACCAAGGGACGCCGCCACGAGATCAAACCCGCCTGGATGGCGGTGCGGCGCCTGGCCGGCCTCGACGACGTCCGACTTCACGACCTCCGGCATACCGTGGCAAGTCGCAGCCAGCACAGCGGGCACAGCCTTCTGGTGACCGGCAGTCTGCTCGGCCACCGCAACCTCCAGACGACCCAGAAGTACGCCCACCTCGTTGCCGATCCCGTCCAAGAAGCTGCGGACCGCGTCGCCGGCGAGATCGAGGCCCTCATGTCCGGCCGCCAGACGCAGACGGTCCCGCTGGTCCGCCGCCGTTGACCCCCCGCCCCGTGCGACTCAGCCTTAGCATCGCTTAGCAGCTTGGTGTCCTGGACCGCGGGCCGTCTGCGGGCTGTAGCCGGCCCGAAGCCGCAGCCTGCCAGCTACCTGCACGTCGACCTTATTGGCAACAGGCCCGCCGACCAACTCAGAAGTGCGGTCGCGCAGGGGGCCCAAACCCACTCGTTGATAACCCGTTGAGAGCTGCGGTCTACATTGCCGCAATGGGTGCGACACCGGAATAGGGCCTGCGCGTTCATTGGACCGCATCCCCGGGGTGGTTTGAAGTTTCGAACTTCGGCCAAGACCGGCGACAGGGCCGAATGGCCCTGACAACATCCGAACGAGGGCCATCCCGTCGACGTGTGGGTCCCGTTCCACGCAGAGGCGTCACCCTCCCCTGTTAGGTTCGTGGCCCCGCAGACTGGCTTCCAACCGAATGACGCTTGGCACCGCAGGAGACGACGGGACCCACCCGGTCTCCACCCCCCGGCGCACCCGGGGGATGGACCGGGTCTATGAGCTGGCTCGCCGTTTCGCCCGGTCGGACCGTCCCATCCTTCTCCTCGGCGAACGTGGGACCGGCAAGAGCAGCTTTGCCCAGACCATCCACGCTCTGTCCGGGCGGCAAGACCCCTTGGTCGTATGTCGGCTTGCCGCAACGCCATCTGAGTTGCAGGCGAGCGAGTTGCTGGGCCACGTTCGGGGGGCCTACACCGGGGCCGACGCGGCTCGGCCCGGCCGGGTCAGCGCGGCGGCAAGGGGCACCCTGTTCCTCGACGAGCTGGCCCTGGCCACGGCCGAGACCCAGGCCCTGCTCCTCGGTCTTTTCGATCCCGGTGGGGTCTACCAACTGGGTAGCGAGCGACCGGTGCCAGTAACCGCCCGGATCATTGGGGCGACCAACGCAGACCTCGACGAACTCGCCCGCAACGGCGCGTTCCGGGCCGACTTGCTCGACCGGTTCGGGTTCTTCCGGATCACGCTGCCACCACTTCGGGAGCGACGGGACGAGATCCTCCCCATCTTCACGCACGCCGTCACGGCGGAACGGGGCGGCGAACCACCTCGAATCCACGGGGACCTCGCGCAGGCCCTTCTCGCCGCAGCCTGGCCCGGCAACATCCGGCAGCTGGAGCTGGTGGCGAGCTACGTCGCTCGGGTCGCGGACCCGGGCGAACCACTAACCATCGCCGACCTGCCGCCCGAGTTCCCCGAGCTCGTGGCCGGCGGGCCCCCATCCGAGGAAGAGTTCCTGCGCGAGCTGGCGCGTTGCGGGGGCAACCGGTCTGAGGCGGCGCGCCGCCTCGGAATGACTCGCCGCACGGTCCAGCGTTGGCTCAAGAGAGCGGATCAGTCGCACCCCTGGGTGCGACGTGACGCACCGTCGACTCGATCCTCCGGATCGTAACTCGTTGGCCACTCGATCCATCGCCTGACCGCTCGGGCGGCACGTGCTATGCCTCCGGCTGGCCAAGCAGGAGCGAGCGCATGCCCCAACTCCAATCGAAACTCCAGCTTGGCACTGCGTTCCGCGAGGAGTACCTCGCGTTCTACGGATTCCTCCCGCTCGAACTGGAGGGCGGCCAGCTCCGAGTCGCCTTTGCTGGCACCCCGAACGCCGACGCGCTCGCTGACCTCCGGGAAACCTTCGCCGCCGACCTCGACCTCATCGAGGTGCCCCCGGGCGAGCTCCAGGCCGCGATCCAGTTGGCGTTTGGTCAGAACGAATCGATCATTGAGTTGGTTCGGGGCTTGGATGCCGCTGGTGAAGCGGGCGAGACCCGCGGAGATCGCGGCGTCACGGATATCCGGAGCCTCGCCAACGAGCCTCCAGTTGTGCGCTTCGTCAACACGCTGATCCGCGAAGCCCATGGCGCCCGGGCCAGCGACATCCACCTCGAAGCCACCGGTAATGGCCTTCGGGCCCGGCTCCGGATCGACGGCGTCCTAGCCGATCTTCCGAGCCCACCACGTCCGTTAGAGGCCGGGATTGTCTCGCGCCTGAAGCTCCTGGCGGAGCTTGACATCGCGGACCGGCGAGCGGCCCAGGACGGCCGGATCCGAGTTCGCCTCGACGATCGCGAGCTTGACCTTCGGGTCGCGACGGTGCCAACGGTGCATGGCGAGTCGGTCGCCTTGCGGCTTCTGGACCGGGGCGGCCGGCCAATTGGGCTCGAAGAGCTCGGCATGACCCCCGACATGCTGGCCGAATTCCGACGCCTGGCCGGCCGGCCCCATGGGGTAATCCTCGCGACCGGGCCCACCGGAAGTGGCAAGACGACGTCCCTGTACGCCGCCCTCGCCCTCCGCTCGGTGGCGTCGGAAAAGATCATCACGGTCGAGGATCCGGTCGAATACCACCTCCCAGGGGTCTGCCAGGTGCCGGTCCGGTCAAAGGCGGGAATGACGTTCGCCGCCGCGCTCCGGGGGCTCCTTCGGCAGGACCCCGATGTGCTGATGATCGGCGAGATGCGGGACGCCGAGACAGCCGCGATCGCGATCCAAGCGGCGATGACGGGCCACCTAGTGTTCTCCACGCTCCACACCAACGACGCCGTGACGGCAGTGGCGCGCCTCGTCGACCTGGGCGTCGAACCATACCTGATCGGCGCCGCAGTCGACGGGATCCTGGCACAGCGGTTGGTTCGAAGAAACTGCCCGAACTGCTCGGAGAGCTACTCGCGGGACCCGTCCGCGGTGGCGCTGGTCGCGCGGCGGCCCGTCGGTCCGTCGACGGGCATCCGTGGCGCTGGCTGCTCGAGCTGTCGGAATACCGGCTACTTCGGCCGGGTCGGGATTTACGAGTTGTTCGTGATCTCGGACGAAGTGAAGGACCTTATCGCTCGGGGTGCTGACGCGAGACAGCTCCGGGCCGCAGCCGAGCGCCAAGGCACGAAGTCACTCGTGGAGGATGGTTGGACCAAGATCCAGGCCGGGATGACTACGGTCGAGGAGGTACTCCGTGTCGTCGGCATCTAGACGAGGATTCACCCTACTCGAGCTGTTAGTGGTGATCAGCCTGATCGCGATCCTTGCGGCGGTCGTGACTCCGATGGTGTTCAGAAACATTGGCGACGCCAAGCAAGCGGCGGCACGCGCGCAAATCGGGATCCTGGAACTGGCGCTCGATGCCTATCGGCTCGACAACGACTACTACCCGTCGTCCGCGCAAGGCCTCAGTGCCCTCACGACCCGGCCGGCCGGGGCGCCCGCCGCTCGGAACTGGAGAGGTCCCTACCTCAAGCGCGGCATCCCGCTCGACCCGTGGGGCCGGGCGTACCACTACCTGAGTCCCGGGGCTGGCGCCGGCGTCGACTACGACCTTGCCTCCTTCGGCCGCGACGGAACGGTCGGTGGACAGGGCGACGATGCCGATATCACCAACGCCCCGCCTTCGGGCCGATGAAGTCATACGGCTACCTCGCGGCCGACCGGGCCGGGGCCAACCGCCGAGGGGTGGTCCTCGCCACATCGGAGCGGGCCGCGGTCGGGCAGCTCTCCCGGCAAGGGCTTCTTCCCATCCGGGTGGCGGAGGTGACCCAGCGGTCCCGGATCGGAGGCGGACCGTCTCGCCGCGACCTGGCTGTTGCTTTTCGGAGCCTGGCGGGCTTGGTCGAGGTGGGCGTTCCGCTCTCCGACGCCATGGACGCGACCCGGCGTGTTGTGCCCCCGACTCTCGCCGAGTCCCTCCTGCGAGTTGCGACCTTCCTCGAGCACGGTCATTCCCTGGTCGGTGCGTTCGAGCAAGGCGGCATCAACCTCCCAGCCGGCGCCGCTGGGGTCCTGCTGGCCTCCGAACTGAGCGGCGAACTCGGGCACGGTCTCGAGCAGACCGCTGCCGTGCTCGAACGGGGCGTAGAGATGAATGATCGCGTTCGTCAAGCTCTGGCCTATCCGATGGTCCTCACCGCGACCGGCCTCTTCTCGCTCGTCCTCATCGTCGGGGTGGTCGTGCCGCGCTTCGCCCAGCTGCTAAAGGACCTGGGCCAGGAGCCGCCGCCGGCAACCCGCTTCCTGCTGGGGGCGGCGGCGGCCCTCAAATGGGCCGGGCCCCTGCTCCTGTTGGGGCTGACCACGGCGGCAGCCGCAGCGTTCGCAACGACCCGGGACCCCCGGCATGCGATTTGGATCCACCGATCCTTGATCCGGCTCCCGTCGATCGGATCGGTTCTCCATCAGCTCGCGTCCGGCCGGGCGGCCGAAACGCTTGGACGCCAGCTTGCGAGCGGCGTTCCGCTGCTGCCGGCCATGGATGGCGCCGCGGCGGCGGCCGGAAACGCCGAAGTGGCCGCGCGCCTCCGCCGGGCCCGGAGCATCGTGGCGGAGGGACATTCACTGGCCGGAGCCTTTGCCAAGGAGGCGGCGCTCACCGTCCAGATCATCCGACTGACGGAGCTTGGCGAGGCCAACGGTCGACTCGCCGAGACCCTCGTCCGCGCCGGTGCGTTGTCGTTGGCAGATGCGGAACGCCGACTCCGAACACTGGTGGGGCTCCTCGAGCCGATCCTGATCCTTTCCTTCGCCCTGATCGTCGGGCTCGTCGCCACGGCCCTGCTACAAGCCGTCTACTCCCTGAGACCAGGTGGGCCGTGACCAACGCCGGAATCACACTCCTCGAGCTGCTCGTGGTCCTCACGATCCTCGGAGTACTCGCCTCGATCACCGCCGTCGGACCTGGGGTTCTCCGCGCGCCACCGGTCGACGCCGACTCAGCCGACTTCGTCGCTCGCAACCGGCGCGCGGCGATCCACGCCGGAATCCCGCGCACCACGGGTTGGCCAAACCGGATTCCGTTTGAGTGGGTCACGTTTCTGCCCGATGGCCAAGTGCTGACGCGGCGATGAGGAATCAACGCGGTGCCCTTCTCCTCGAAGCCATGCTCGGCTTGACGATTCTCGCGACGGTTGCTGTCGCGATGCTCGGTGCAATTGCCGCGGCCACCGCCGTCGACGGCCGGTTCCAAGCCGCCGAGCGAGAAATGGCGCGCGCCGATCGGCTCCTGGCCGGCTACACGCTTCTCGGGCGGACCGATCTCGAGCGCCGGATTGGCACTGCACCGGCGGGCGAGTTCATCGTGGTGGTCACCCGACCGGAACGGGAGCTGTTTCGCGTCGCGATCGCACGGGGACCCACCGGGCAGCGGGAGTTGCTGGTGACTGTGGTTCGACGAGGACTCGGCGAGCCATGACCACGCAACGGTGCGGGTTCACCGTCGTGGAACTCATGGTCGGCCTCGTGGTCGCTGGGACTGTCCTGACTCTGGCCGGAAGAGTCGTCGCGGAGGCCGCCGTCGGAGCGCACCGAATTGTCGATAGCCGTCGGTCCTTCGACTCGATTTCCGTCGGCCGCCGATGGCTTTCCGGGGCCTTTCGCTCGCTTCAGGTCGGCCGGGATCGAGACGACTCCTTTGGTGGTGGGGCGGACCAAATCGAGTTTACCGCGCGGCTCCAGCAGCCCTCAGGGTGGTTTGCGGCCGAACGACTCCGGATCGCACGACACGGTTCCGCGCTGATTGCCGTGACCTCCGCGGACACGATCTCGCTGTTCAAGGGAGTTCGCCAGTTTGAGGCCCACTATCTCCTCCGAGGCGGTGAACGGAGCGAGTGGCTCCGGGGGTGGTACTCGCCGTCGACCGCCCCGGTGGCCATCCGCCTCGTTATCGGGTGGCACTCGGGGGCCGCGGATACGCTGCTCCTCGTGGTCGGAGGCCGCGGGTGAACCGCCGCGGATTCGTCCTCGTCTCCGTCCTCTGGATTCTGGTGGCCCTGTCGGCGGCCGGCCTTGCCGGACTGGCTGCTAGCGAGGTCGGGGCCAAGGCAAGCTCGAATCGAATCGATCTGACCCGGTCCTCGTGGTCGCGCGCGGCTTGCGTGGCTCTCATCGGCGCACGATACAATGCTGACGTGAGCACTCGAGGCGTCGATACGCTCGACCTCGGCCAGGGGTCCTGGTGCACCGGACGGCTGACCAACCCTCACGAGCGTCTCAACCTCAACATGGCGTCGCACATGCAGCTCCGCCGCGTGTTCCGAAGCGATTCCCTGGCGGTGGCATTCCGCGACTGGATTGACCCAGACTCGGTCGACTCAGCCGGAACGCCGGAGTGGTTGTGGTACCGATCTGCCAGACGGCCCGAGCCGCCCAACCGGCCGCTCCAGTCGATGGAGGAGTTGAAATACGTTCGGGGTTTCAGCCCGGCTACCGTTGACGACGTTCAGTCGTTGGCAACCGTCCTTGGCGAGGGCGTCATCGACCCACCCGACGCCAAGCCAGGCACGCTCTTGCTTGAGGTCTCAGGCGGCATCCGAGGGTCCCCGATCGTGGCCAGGGGCACGGCGCTCCTCAGGGTCAGCGGACCGCGGCTGGTGACGCTGTGGCAGGAAATGCCGTGAACCGGCGAGTGCTCCGGGTCAGCCCGACGGAAGTCCGGGTCGAAGTCGCGGGTGCGGCGCTCAGCGCGGAGGCCCACGAAGGCGATCCAGCCGCGGCGCTTGGGCGCCTGGCTATCCATGAGACCACGCTTCGCCGGGGGCAGTGGACGGTGGTAATCGGCCCCCCACAGGCGCAACTCCGACGCCTGGCGTCCTTTCCGCCGGTGTCGGCGCGAAAGTTGAGGGCGATCGTTGCGACGCAGCCCGCGCGGTACTTCAGGCCGGTTGATGGAGACTTCATTACCGACGCGGCCTGGTTTGCAGGGGGGCCGGGTGAGCGGCTCGCGACTCTCGTAGCGGTCCCGGAGCGAGCAGCTAGTTCCCTGCTCGAGTCTGCCAGGGCCAACGGGGTCCGCATCGATCGACTTGCCGTTGCGGGGATGGAGGGGACGCCCTTCAGCCTGTTCCCCTTGGCCGAACGCCGACGACGGATCGCTTCGTCGAGAGGAGCTGTCGCCCGCTTGGCTGGCCTCGTGGCGGCGGTGTGGGTTGCCGGCGTCGGGTACAGTGCCATGGAGCTGACGCGAGAGGCGCACCAGATCGAGCGCCGCCTCGCAACGGTTCGGCCCGCCGCCGCGGCGGTGCGCCGAGCAAGGGAGGCGGCGAAAGCCGCTGAGTCGATGCTTCGGGTGGTCGACAGCGTTCGATCGGAACGAGCCACGGCCGTTCGGGGTCTCGGCGCGATCGTCGACGGATTGACCCGCGAGGCCTACCTGCGGACGGTCGTCATCACCCAGGACTCCCTCGAGATGGCCGGAAGTGCCCCGTCGCCGTCCGCGGTCGTCAAGCGCCTGGCCGACGGTGGAGGGCTCGAGGCCGTCAAGCTCCATCCGCCTCGAGCCCGGTCGAGCGCGACGGGACTGGCCGAATTCGAAGTAGCGGCAAGGCTCCGGAGGACACGTTGAATCCCGTCGTGCGGCGCGCCCTCCGGGTCGGCGCCGTGGCCTTCGGGCTTGGTACGGTCGGGATCGGGGCCGGGGCCTCGGCGGCGGCCTGGTTTCGCAACACCTCGGACCGCGTCGGCGCGGGACGGGCGGTGCTCGAGCGGGAGGTGGCCGAATTGACGGCCCTGCGCGACCTAGAAGCGCGAAGCGATTCCCTCCGGAGGCAGGTCGTGGCCCTCGCTCCCCAACTGTTACCCGGGACAACGGAGGCCGAGGCCCAGGCAGAGCTCTTGGCGAGCATCGAGTCGGGGTCGAGTGCCGTCGGTGCAACGATCGAGCTGACCGAGCCGAGACCCGACTCGGTAGCCAGCGGCCGGCTCCGGCGAGTACAGGCCCAAACGACCATCGTGGCCAATTTCGCGGCTATTGTCGAACTCATTACCCGCCTCGAGTGGGGGGCCCGCCTGATGCTGGTGCGTCGGGTCCGGATCGAGGCACAGAGCGCCGGCCCCCAAGGCGAGTCCCTTCGGGCCGAACTGACCGTCGAGGGATGGTTCCTCGCCGACGAGAGAGCTGCGATCCAGTGACCCGCCTCTATCGCGGAGCACACGGAGCCCTCTTGCTGCTCCTTATTCTCACCGTTCTGTACTTCCTCATGCCGCGTGAGAAGGCCGCTCCACCGCCCCCAGTCGATCAGGCCACGGAGTCGAGCCACGCTCGGCGTGGGGCGAGCCGCGCCGAGGTCGACAGCCTGTCGATGGCAGTCCGCTTGGCAGCGCCGTTTCAACGCAACCGAACTCCAGCTGCGCGGGAGGCCCAACCGGCGACGGTCCCCGCGGCTCCGACCCCGCGGCCGATGCTGGCGCTCCGCGCCATCGCGGGCGGCTCGAGCCCGTCGGCCGCCATCGAAGGGCTCCCAGGGGCCGACGGGCCCCGCCTCCTTCGGGTTGGCGACACTGCGGCCGGAATCGCGGTGCGCCGGATTCGGGATGGCGCGGTCACGCTTGTCGGGTACGACACCACCTGGGTCTTGCGGATCGGGGACCTTCGATGATCCGACGGATCGCGGGCGTGCTCTTGGGCCTTGCCGCGCCAGCCAGCGCGCAGGCCCCGGATACGATGACGGTCCGGATCGTCGACACGGATCTCCGAGTCGCGATTCAGCTCCTCGGGCGGCATCTGTCCAAGCCGGTCATCACGGCAAACCTGCCGTCGGTCAAGGTCTCGCTGGAGACGCCTCGGCCTGTCCGGCCGTCGGAGACGGCGGAATTGCTGCGGGGGTTGGCGGAAGCCCACGGGCTCCGACTCGTCGAGGACTCCTCCTTCTACCAAGTCACCCCCAAGCCCGACACGGCTCAGTCAGTGGCGCCAGCCGGCCCGATCGCGCTTCACGTGGTTCGGCTGAAACACGCTCGCGCGGTGGACGCCGCCGCGACCGTGGCGCAGCTCTTCGGCGTCGGCGGGGGCTTCTCGGGACGCGGCGGGCTGTCGACCGGAACCTTGGGCGACGAGCTTCGAAGGTCACAGGTCCAGCCCGTGGAAGGGTCCACGCCCCCCGCGCCGCCGCCAGCCGGTCCGTCCATCCTGACTGGGGCCGTCAGCGTCGTGCCGGAGGAGCTGACGAACTCCCTCTTCGTCCGCGCCTCGGACGAGGACTTCCGGGTCATCGAGGAGGCAGTTTCTCAGCTCGACGTGCGACCGCTGCAGGTGCTGATCGAGGTGTTGATCGTGGAGGCGCAGACCGATCGGCACTTTTCCCTCGGCGCGGACCTCTTCGTCCCCGCTCGCGGTCCGGACGGGTCGGTCGAGGCCCGGGTCACGGGTGGCGGGCTCGGCGATCTGGTGATCAAGCTCCTGAACCTCGGCCGCGGCGACATCGACGCGACGATCCGATCGGCGCAGAGCAAGGGGCATCTCGACATCGTCTCCCGGCCGGTCCTCATCGCGTCCAACAACACCGAGGCCCGACTTCTGGTGGGCTCGCAGCGCCCGTTCGTTCAGGTGAGCCGGTCCCTGCCGACCGACGTCCCGACGCGGGACCAGGTCGTCCAGTACCGCGACGTCGGCACCAAGCTCCTGGTTCGGCCGACGATCAACCAGGACGGATACGTCACGCTCGCGATCCAGCAGGAGATCAACGCCGCCACGAGCGAAGTGCAGTTCGACGCCCCCGTGATCTCGACGCGTGAGGCGAGCACCCAGCTCCTGGTTCGCGATGGCCAGACGATCGTGATCGGCGGACTCAAGGACCAGCAGTCGGAACGGCGGCAAACCGGCGTTCCGCTGCTGTCGGGCATTCCCATCATCGGGGGGCTCTTCGGCTCGGCGAGCCGGCGGAGCAACTCGACCGAGCTGTATCTATTCCTCACCCCGCGGATCCTTCGAGGTGACGAGGACGCCGATCGGGTCACCGCGCCACGCTTGCCCTTGGAGCCGCCTGGTGTCGAACGGAACGATCGTTAGCGTTTCACCGGCGATGCGCCGGGCGATGGACCTCGTGTCGCTCTTTGCGCCGCGCGCGATGCCGGTGACGCTCGTCGGGCCGACCGGCTCGGGAAAGGAGGTGCTCGCCCAAGCGATTCACGAGCGGAGCGGACGGGCCGGGCGTCTCGTACCGATCAACTGTGCTGCATTCCCCGCGGAACTGATCGAAGGAGAGCTGTTTGGCTATCGCCGGGGTGCTTTCAGCGGCGCCGTCAGCGCCAAAGTTGGGCTGGTCGAGGCCGCCGAGGGCGGAACGCTGTTCCTGGATGAGGTCGCGAGCATGCCACCAATCGCACAGGCCAAGCTGCTCCGCACGCTCGAAAGCGGGTATTTGAATCGGCTCGGCGAAACAAGGCCGATCGCCATCAATGTCCGATTTGTGGCGGCGCTGCAGGCTGAGTCGCGGGCTGAGATGCAGCGGACGCCCGTCCGCTCGGATCTGCTCTACCGCCTATCGGGCGTCGTCATTGAACTCCCTCCCCTTCGCGCCCGCCCCGAGGACATCGCGCCGATGGCCGAGCACTTCGCTGACCAGGTCGGCTGCCGTTTGGGATCCGGTGTGGCCGCGCTGCTCGCACGACATCCATGGATGGGCAACGGCCGCGAGCTGCGGCACACGATCGAGCGGGCGGCGGCGTTGTCGACCTCCAAGGCAATCGAGCCCGGCGACGTTGCGCGGGCCATCGAACTGGGGGTTCCGAGCATGGATGCCGCGGCTCCCATCGATGGGCTGCTGGACCGACTGGCCGCGGTCGATTGGAACGCCGGCCGGGCGGCAGCTGCCTTGGGGATTGGTCGGGCAACCCTGTTTCGGCGCCTCAAGGGGCTCGGCCTCTCGTTAGCCGACGCCCGCAAGCAGCACCGCGCGAGCCAGTTGCGATGACCGCTTGAATCCGCCGGGTAAACTCCAGGTTTCTGTACAGTTTGAGGCCGCCAGCTACATCTAGTGCCAGCCTACAGTTGCCGATACGTGTCGCTCACGGCTCCCAGTTATCGATCACTAGTTGACCCTCCGAGGTCAAACGAAACCACAGCAGCTCGAAAGGTACCGGCGGGACCACTGATCGGCCGCACCCGACAATGTCCAGCCCTCCCCTCGCTGGAACACATGCCTCAACAAGCCCCGTCTTGATGCATCGCACTAACGCCTCCAAGATCTCGGATCGCGTGATTATCCGCCCGTAATGTGACTTCCATCCGAGCTCCGAATCGCTGTTCATGATCTCAGCAATACCGCCAAGATCCTCGATGTCGTATGACAGACAATCAAGAAGGTAGTAGTCAACGAGAGCCCGAGTCATCGCCCCATATCGGACGCAGTAGGTTTGTACTGCCCTCGGTAATGCGATTGGTGAATCAGCTGCCCTGCACGACCGAACACGCTGTGCTCAATCAGTCGATCGCCTGCGGAGTTCTCCCAAATCGTCTGCACATTCACTCCTCGCCTCGCTCGGCGGCTGAAGCCCTCAGAAAAACTCGCCACGGCGGTCCATCCTTCGGGGCTCCTGGTGATGCTCTGAATTAGCTTGCGCAGAGCGTCAGGAGTGAGAACAGGAAGGAAAGTGACGACGGCCAGCTTTCCGGCCTTGATCTCCGGCTGTAAGATGTACGACAGTGGATCAACCGTTTCAATGGCCTCGCATCGATCAGAGCGGCATGAAGCCGACCCCGCACCGGCGCGTCCTCTGCTCACGTAGCGGTACAGATCGCCGACGCTTCTGTCGATATCGCTGCACAGCCAGAAGCCCAGCGAGGTCACCCGAATCTCCCTCATTGTGCCGGCCACGTTTTCGCCGACTGCGATCCACTCGCACGTAAGCCCGGTAGGGTCCCTTCGGTTTATTGGATCGTTCTCGGCGAAGGTGGCCGGATTGATTCCACCTTCCAGGCCGATCGGGTCCTCGCTGAGAAATCGACCGGTCTGCGGCTCGTACCACCGACTGCGCATATAGTATAGCTCGGCCTCCGCCCCCAGCCACAACGCCCCCTTCCACCGGGCCCGGTCACTATCCCCGAACCCCTCCGTGTCCGTGCCCCCGGTGCTCTTGCCCCAATAGTCGTACGAATAGGTCCGCCGCACCTGGTTCGACTCGTTCGTCACCCCGATCACGTTCCCCAACCCGTCCACCCGGGCATAGAACCGCGTCCCCGTCGGCTGTTTGATGATCGCGTGCGGCTGGTCCAGCCCGGGGTAGTACGAGTACTCCGCCACCACCGCGGTCCCCGCGCTGCTCAGCTGGGCCAGCAGATTGTCGCCATCCCAGAGGAAGTACGCCTGCACGGCCCCGTTCACCCGCTTCACTGTC
>JAEUJH010000747.1 GCA_016794825.1 Gemmatimonadota bacterium | reverse complement strand
CACGCAACCCTTTTTGGACTATTGGGTTAGCCCACCCCCCGCTCAGGTTTGCACCCTGCCCATCCGATAGTATTCTTCTGGCTCGTCCGTAGCCGTCCGGCGCCTTGTCCGTCGAGGAGTACTTCGCGTGGCCGCACCGTTGGTCCAGCTGACCCGATCCCCCGCCCCGACCGGCTCGTCCGGCCCGCTGCCGACCGTTGCCTTCGAGCGGAAGCCGACGTGGCTCAAGGTCAAAGCCCCGGGCGGGCCGACCTACGGCCATATCAAGGCCCTGATGCGGGAGCTGAACCTCCATACGGTCTGCGAGGAGGCCCGCTGCCCCAACATCGGGGAGTGCTGGGAGCACAAAGCCGCCACCTTCATGATCCTGGGCGACGTCTGCACCCGGAACTGCGCCTACTGCGCCGTGTCCCACGGCACCCCCGCCCCATTCGACCCGGTCGAGCCGGTCCGGCTGGCCGAGGCGGTGGCCCAGATGGGGCTGGCCCACGTGGTGATCACCTCGGTCGACCGTGACGACCTCGAAAACGGCGGGGCCGAGTCCTTTGCGGGCTGCATCCGGGAAATCAAGCGGCGCCTCCCCGACACCTCGGTCGAGGTGCTGATCCCGGACTTCAAGGGATCGGAGCGGGCCCTGGCCATCGTGATGGAGGCCCGGCCCGACATCCTCAACCACAATCTCGAAACGGTCGAGCGGCTCTATCGGCTGGCTCGGCCGGGTGGCCGCTATCCGCGGGCGCTCGAGGTGCTGGCCAATGCCCGGCGGCTGGTGCCGGACGGGTTGACCAAGAGCGGCATCATCCTCGGCATGGGCGAGGAGTGGGACGAACTCCTCGTGGCCATGCGCGACCTCCGCCGAAGCGACGTCAACATCCTGACGCTGGGCCAGTACCTCCGTCCGTCCGAGAGTCATCTCCCGGTGGCCCGGTTCTATACCCCGGCCGAGTTCGCCGAGCTGAAGCAGATTGGCATGGCCATGGGCTTCGACCACGTCGAGGCGAGTCCCCTGACCCGTTCGAGTTACCACGCCTGGGAGCAGGTCGACCAGGCCAAGGCCACGAGGGCCACACCATGACCGCCACGGCACGTTCCACGAAGGCCCCCGACGCGGCCACCCAGGCGCTCCATCGCTCCTATCTGCGCCAGATGATGCTGATCCGGCGGTTCGAGGAGAAGGCCGGCGAGGCCTACTCGCTCGGCAAGATCGGCGGGTTCTGCCACCTCTACATCGGCCAGGAAGCGGTGGCGGTGGGCGTCATGGCGGCCCTCCGGCCCGACGATCACGTCATCAGCGCCTACCGCGAGCACGGGCACGCGCTGGCCCGCGGGCTCACCAGCCGCGCGGTCATGGCCGAGTTGTTCGGCAAGGCCACCGGGTCGTCGGCCGGCAAGGGCGGGTCGATGCACATCTTCGACGCGGCCGCCGGGTTCCTGGGCGGGCACGGCATCGTCGGCAGCCACATTCCGCTGGCGGCCGGGGTGGCGTTTGCCCACAAGTACCGGGGTGGCGACCAGCTCTGCGTCTGCTTCTTCGGCGAGGCGGCGGCCAACATCGGGGCCTTCCACGAAACGCTCAACATGGCGTCGCTCTGGGATCTGCCCGCCATCTTCATCGTCGAGAACAACGGCTACGGGATGGGCACCGCGGTGTCCCGCGCCGCCGCCGTCACCAACCTCTCGGTCCGCGGCAACGCGTACGACATGCCGGCCGAGCAGGTCGACGGCCAGAACGTGCTGACGGTTCGGGAAGCCATGGATCGGGCCGTGACCCGCGCCCGGGCCGAATCGAAGCCGACGCTCCTCGAAATCAAGACCTATCGCTACGTCGGTCACTCGATGTCCGACGCGGCGCACGGGACCTACCGGACCAAGGACGAGGTGGACGAGTACCGCCGGCGCGACCCGATCGCGGTCCTGGCCGACCTGATGAAGGCCGGGGGCTATTGGGACGACGGCCGCCACGACGCGCTGGTCACCGAAGTCCAGGCGGAAGTCGAGGACGCGGTGACGTTTGCCGACGCCTCGCCCGACCCGGATCCGAGCGCGCTCTACACCGACGTCTACGCGCCGGAGGGCCGCTGACATGGCTACCCTGACCTATCGCGACGCGCTCAACGTGGCGCTCCGGGAAGAAATGGCCCGGGACGACCGGGTCTTCCTGATGGGCGAGGAAGTGGCCGAATACGACGGCGCCTACAAGGTGAGCCGGGGCCTGCTCAAGGAGTTCGGACCCAAGCGGGTGGTCGACACGCCGATTGCCGAACTGGGATTTGCCGGCATCGGGGTCGGGGCCGCCATGGTCGGGCTTCGGCCGGTCATCGAGATGATGACCTGGAACTTTGCCCTGCTGGCCATCGACCAGATCGTCAACTCGGCGGCCAAGATGCGGTACATGTCGGGCGGCCAGGTGGGCGTGCCGATCGTGTTCCGGGGCCCCGGCGGCGCCGCGCTCCAGCTCGGGGCCCAGCACAGTCAGGCGTTCGAGAGCTATTACGCCCACATCCCGGGCCTCAAGGTCATTGCCCCGGCCACCCCGGCCGACGCCAAGGGCCTCCTCAAGGCGGCCATCCGCGATGAGGACCCGGTGGTGTTCATCGAGGGCGAAATGCTCTACAACCTGAAGGGCGAGGTGCCCGACGGCGACCACGTGACGCCGATCGGCAAGGCGGACATCAAGCGCGCCGGCAAGGACGTCACCATCATCTGCCATTCCAAGACCGTGGCGCCGTCGCTCAAGGCGGCCGAGGCTTTGGCGGCGGAAGGTGTCGACGCCGAGGTGATCGACCTCCGCACCATCCGGCCGCTCGACGTCGACACGATCCTCGAATCGGTGGCCCGCACCAATCGCTGCGTCGTGGCCGAGGAAGGCTGGCCCTTTGCCGGCGTCGGCGCCCAGGTGGTCGACACCATTCAGCGGGAAGCCTTCGACGCGCTCGACGCGCCGATCCTCCGGGTTACCGGGGCCGACGTTCCGATGCCGTACAACAAGGTGCTCGAGCGGGCCGCCAAGGTGGATGCCGCCAAGATCCAGGACGCCGCCAAGAAAGTGCTGTACCTCTAATGGCCACCAAGATCGTGATGGAGGCGCTCTCGCCCACGATGGAGGAAGGGCGCCTGGTCGAGTGGAAGAAGGCGGAAGGCCAGCCGGTCGCCGCGGGCGACGTGCTGGCCGAGGTCGAGACCGACAAGGCCGTGATGGAACTGGTGGCCCGGGCGGCCGGCGTGCTCCTCAAGCAGACGGTGGCGGCCGGCGCGACGGTGCCGGTGTCGTCGCTGGTCGGCTGGATCGGTCAGCCGGGCGAGGCGGTGCCGGATGGGGCCAGCGGGCCGGCCACCGGAGCCGCGGCGCCGGCGGGCGCGAGCGCGGCCGGGGCGGCACCGGCGGCCGGATCCGCGGCCCCTGCGGCGGGCGGAACGGCGGCAGGCGCGGCAAGCGCGGGAGTCGGCGCTGGAGCGGGAGCGGCGGGAGCGGCTGGAGCGGCTGGAGCGGCTGGAGCGGCTGGAGCGGCTGGAGCGGCCCAGGGGGGAGCAGCCGGTGCCGGTGCCGGTGCCGCCACTGCCCCGGCCGGCCGGGTCAAGGCGTCGCCGCTGGCGCGGAGAATTGCCGCCGACAAGGGCGTCGACCTGACGCGGGTGACCGGCTCCGGCCCCGAGGGCCGGGTCATCAAGCGCGACCTCGACCGGGCCCCGGCGGCCGCCGCGGCCCCGACCCGTGCCGTGACCCGGCGGCGTCCCGACGGCCCCCCGTTCGAGGACACGCCGCTCACCCAGATCCGGAAGACGATCGCCAAGCGGCTGGTGCAGTCGATCGGCCCCATCCCGACGTTCTACCTGACCACCGAAATCGACATGGAGCGGGCCGCGGATCTGCGCGAGCAGATCAAGGCCACCCAGGGCGACGCGGTCAAGGTCTCGTTCAACGACCTGGTGGTTCGGGCGGTGGCCCTGACGCTGGTCGAGCACCGGGCCTGCAACGCCTGGTGGCTCGACGACAAGATCCGCTACTGGAACGAGGTCCACGTCAGCATGGCGGTGGCGGTGCCGGACGGCCTGATCACGCCCGTCATCCGGAACGCCGACCTCAAGTCGCTGACCGAGATCGGCGCCGAGTCGCGAGAATTGGCGGGGCGGGCCCGGGAGCGGAAGCTCAAGCCGGAGGAGTACACCGGGGGGACGTTCTCGATCTCGAACCTCGGCATGTTCGACATCGAGCATTTCACCGCGGTCATCAATCCGCCGGAGGCCGGCATCCTGGCCGTCGGCTCGATCGCCACGGTGCCCGCGGTGGTCGGCGGGCAGGTGGTGCCGCGGAAGCGGATGCGGGTGACGATGAGCTGCGACCATCGGGTCATCGATGGCGCCACCGGCGCCGAATTCCTGAAGACGCTCAAGCAGTTGCTGGAGAATCCGATTTCACTGGTCTGGTAAACAACGTTGCTGGGCCGAGGCCTCCGGGCCCCGGCCACGACCGATAACCCTGGAACCCAGGTTCGCATGTCCACCTTCGACGTCATCGTGCTCGGCGGCGGTCCCGCCGGCTACGTCTGCGCCATTCGCGCCGCTCAGCTCGGTCTGTCCACCGCCGTGGTGGAGAAGGACAAGATGGGCGGGGTCTGCGTCAACATCGGCTGCATTCCGACCAAGGCCCTCCTCCACAGCTCCCGGATGGCCAACGTCATTGCCCACGAGGCCAAGAGCCTCGGCATCGAGGTGGGCCAGGTCAAGACGGACTACGGCGTGGCCATGAAGCGCTCCCGTCAGGTGGCCGACCAGAACTCGCGGGGCTGCGAGTTCCTGATGAAGAAGAACAAGATCACCGTCATCAAGGGCACCGGAACCGTCCTGCCCGGCAAGAAGATCAAGGTCGGGAACGACACCTACACCGCCACCAAGGCGCTGGTCATCGCCACCGGGTCGCGGGTCAAGGGCATTCCGCAGATCGGGCTCGAGATCAACAAGACCACCGTCATCAGCTCCGACGAGGCCCTGTTCCTGGAGAAGGCGCCCGCGTCGATCGCGATCATCGGGGCCGGGGCCGTGGGCTGTGAGTTTGCCGACATCTTCGCGTCGTTCGGGTCGAAGGTGACCCTGATCGAGGCCCTGCCCCGGATCCTGCCCCTCGAGGACGCCGAGGCGGCCGACGTGGTGGCCAAGAGCTACCGGAAGCGCGGCATCGCCACGTTCGCGGGCGCCAAGGTGGTCAAGGCCACCGTCGGCGCGGCCGACGTGACGCTCGAGATCGAGGCGGGCGGCAAGACCGAGAAGATCACCGCCGAAAAAGTCCTGATGGCGGCGGGCCGGGCGGTCAACACCGAGAACATGGGCTTCAAGGAAGCCGGGATCCAGCTCACCGACCGCGGCTTCGTCAAGGTCAACCTGGCCACGCTCGAGACGACGGCCCCCGGGGTCTACTGCATCGGCGACGTGGCCGGCCCGCCGATGCTGGCGCACAAGGGGAGCCGCGAGGGCGTCTACGTGGCCGAGATCATCGCGGGCCACAAGCCGCACCCGATCAAGTACGACAACATCCCGAGCGTCACCTACTGTCACCCGGAAGTGGCCAGCATCGGATTGACCGAGGAGGCGTGCAAGGACAAGAAGCTCGACTACCAGGTCGGCCGGTTCCCGTTCAGCGCCAACGGCCGGGCCCGGGCCTCGAACGAGACGGAAGGGTTCGTCAAGATCATCCGCGACAAGAAGTACGGCGAGATCCTCGGCGCTCACATCGTGGGCGGGCACGCCTCCGAGATGATCCACGAGCTGATCGTGGCCCGCGAAAACGAGTACACGGTCGAGGAAGTGGATCTGGCGGTCCACGCCCACCCGACCCTGTCGGAGGCGATCGCGGAAGCCGCGCTCGATTCGATGGGCCGGGTCATGCACACCTGAGGCGGGCATGGCGTTTCGGAAGTTCGTCGATCGGGACGGACACGAATGGGAAGTACGGCCGCGGACCCGGTCGGATTGGGACCTCGAGCCAGTGGGCAGCAACCCGAACCGGGCCCGGTCGGCCCGGTCGCCGGGGTACGAGAAGGATCCGTTCGAACTGAGCCGGGAAGAACTCCAGCGCCTGCTGGACGAGAGCCCCGCTCCGAAGGCCCGCGACCTCAAGTCGCCGTTCAAGGACTAGGGTGACCACCGACCAGTCCACCCACCCGCTTGGCCCCGACGCCCCGACCGAGGACTACGTCGGCCTGGCGTTCGGCGCGCTCGCGTTCTCGATCCTGCTCGGGCTGGGCCTCAACGCCATCGTGGCGCTGGTGGTCCGCACCCTCCAGAGCCGCGCCACCCCGGCCAGCGGCCTCGAACTGGGCGCCCCGCCGGCGCTGGCCCTCCTGGCGGGCACGTTCCTGGCCTGCTTTGCCGCCGCCATTGCCGCCTGGATCATCATGACCCCGATCCGGAACGCCTACCGGCAGGGGATGCTGGCGATGGTGTCGTTCTTCGGAAGCTTCGTGGTGTCGATGGTGACGATGCCGGTGGATCGGATGCTGGGCCGGGCCGGCCTGGTCGGCCTCGCGGCCGTGGCCATGGCGGCCGCGTTCCTGATCGGGCGGCGGCTCGGGCGGGCGCCGAGTTGACCGCCATCCACCTCGTGGACCTCGGCCGGCGGCGATACGGCGAGGTCCTCGAGCTGCAGCGCCGGCTGTGCCGTGAGCGGGTGACGGGCCAGCGCCACGAGGACCTCCTCCTCTTCGTCGAACACGATCCGGTCATTACCCTGGGCCGCGGGACCAAGGCCACGAGCCTTCCGATCCCCCCCGAAACCCTGACCGCCCGGGGCCTCGAGGTGTTCGAGGTCGAGCGCGGCGGCGACGTGACCCTCCACGCCCCGGGCCAGCTGGTCGGCTATCCGATCTTCCATCTGAGCCACCACCGGCCCGACCTCCACTGGTACCTCCGCGCCATCGAGGAAGCCCTGATCGAGGCGCTCGGCCGGTTCGGGATCCAAGCGGAGCGGAACCCGGGATACACCGGCGTCTGGACCGGCGGCCGGAAGATCGCGAGCATCGGCATTCACGTGAAGCAGTGGGTGACGTTCCACGGGTTCGCGCTCAACGTCTCGACCGCGCTCGACCTCTTCGACCTGATCGTTCCCTGCGGGATCGAGGGCGTCACCATGACCAGCATTGCCCGGGAAGCCGGCGCCGTGCCCGATCTCGACCGCCGGGTCCGCGCGGAGGTGGCGGCGGCGTTCGGGCGGGTGTTCGACCGGGAGGTGGTGACGGCCGACGCCGCCCTGCTCGTGCCTCCCGTGGAACCGGCGGCCGACGCCCAGCGTTGAGACTCGGCGACAGCTACTTCCCCGCACCCGCCGAATGGAGCATCCGTGACTGGACCGATCGACGGCCGCCCGCGGGAGCCCCGACTCCCGCCCGGCCAGATCATCACCCGAAAGTGGCCGATTCTCCACTACGGGAACGTCCCGAGAATCGATCCGTCGCAATGGCGCTTTCGAGTCTTCGGGGCCGTGGAGGCGCCGTACGAGTTCGATTGGGCCGAGTTCGCGGCGATGGAGCGGCGGGAGGTGACGGCCGACATCCATTGCGTAACCCGGTGGAGCCGATACGACAATCGTTTCTCGGGCGTCCCGGTCCAGCCCCTCCTGGCGCGGGCCCGGCCGACGGCGGCCGCGCGGTTCGTCCTCGTCCACGCCGCGCCCGATTTCACGACCAACCTGCCCCTGAGCGACCTCGACCGCCCAGCCAACCTGCTCGCGACCCATCACGATGGCGAACCGCTGACCCCGGAACACGGGGGACCGGTCCGGCTGACCGTTCCCCACCTGTATTTCTGGAAGAGCGCCAAGTGGGTGACGGGGTTCGAACTGCTGGAGGAGGACTACCCGGGGTTCTGGGAGCAGAACGGCTACCACGAACGGGGCGATCCGTGGGGGGAAGAGCGGTACGGATCGGACGACTATATCCGGATGCGCCGGGGTCCGCGACGGTAGCCAGCGTGTTATCTTTGGCTCCGCTATGGCCGAGCCGTTGGACCGTACCAAACTGGACGCCCTGGCCGACGACAAGGTCCGCGATATCCTGCGGGCGGCGTCGAGTTGGGCCAAGGAAGCGCCGCCGGCGCTCACCCCCGCCATCCGGGCCGTGTGCGTCCGGTTGGCGGAAATGGTGGCGGACCAGCGTCATTACCTGGCCCCCCTGCCGGAACCCCAGGAATCGGAACGCAGCGCCATCCTGACCTGCATCGCCGATCGGCTCCGGTCGACGGCGGTGACCCAGGGCATCAGCGGGCTGCTGCAGGAGTTGTCCGAACTGGAGTTGCGGGCCACGGCCTCGTGGTCGCTGGTGGACGGCGCCCAGAGCGAGTGGATCGCCACGGCCATCCGGTTCCTGGAAAAACAGGCGGCCGCCCTGCCAAAGGCCGAGCGGCCGGACGACTACTGGGCTGACGACGTGGTGGCCGGGATCATCGCCTCGGTCCGGGCCCTGATCGGGGTGGACGAACTCCACGCCCGCACCGAAGCCCGCTACTCGGGCGGCCACAAGCGGATCCTCGGCGAGGAACCGCCCGCGGCCTGAACCCCGCCCGACCGATCGCTACTTCCCGCCCATCTTTTCGAAGAACCGCCCGAACACCGTAATCCCGTCCCACAACTGCTGGAGATCGAGCTTCTCGTTGGGCGAGTGGAGCCCGTCGTCGGGGAGCCCGATGCCCGTCAGGATGACCGGCGAGCCGCTCTTGGCGAACTGGGTCACCACCGGGATCGATCCGCCGGCCCGGACCGGCACCGTGCCCCGGCCGACCGTCTCCTTGAAGGCTTCATCAAGAACCTGGAACGACGGGTGACTGACGTCGACCTGGACCGGATCGCCGCCGTGGAGGATCCGGACCTCGACCTCGGCGTGCTTGGGGGCCAGGCGCTTGGCGGTCTTGGTGAGCCAGCGGGCCACCTTGGCGAACGGCAGTCCGGGCACCAGCCGGAGGCTGACCTTGGCCATGGCGGCGGCCGGGATGACGGTCTTGGCGCCGTCGCCGACGAAACCGCCCTTGATGCCGTGGATTTCGAACGTCGGGAGGGCCCAGGTCCGCTCCAGCACCGAGACCTTCTGGATCCCGGTCAGGGCCTTGCCGGTGACTTCCTCCTTGAGGAACCGCTTCTCGTCGAACGGCAGGTCGGCCCAGCCCTTGAGCTCGGCCTTGGACGGCTTCTTGACGCTCTTGTAGAGCTTGGGAAGATTGATCTTGCCGGAGCGGCTCTTGAGGTCGGCCAGGAGGCGGACCAGCGTCTCCATGGCGTTAGGCGCCGCCCCACCGTAGGTGCCGGAGTGGAGGTCGCGCTCCAGGGTCCGGACGTGGAGTTCGGCGTAGCAGAGGCCGCGGAGGGCGGTGTAGACGGCGGGCCAGCCGACGTCGAAGTACGCCATGTCGCAGATCAGGATCGCGTCGGCCTGGGCCCGTTCCGGCTCCCGGTCGAGCAGGTCGCTGATGACGTGGCCGCCGCACTCCTCCTCGCCCTCGATCAGGAAGCGGATGTTGATGGGCGGCCGCTTGCCCTGGTCGAGGATGGCTTCATACGCCTTGACGAGGCAGTACACCTGGCCCTTGTCGTCGGCGGCGCCGCGGGCGTAGAGCCGGCCGTCGCGAATGGTCGGCTCGAAGGGCGGCGTCTTCCACTCGTTGATCGGATCGACCGGCTGGACGTCATAATGCCCGTAGACCAGGACCGTCGGCGCGCCCTCGATCACGGGGCTCTCCGCCCACACGATCGGATGCCCTTCGCCCTCGAGCAGTTCGACCTTGGCGCAACCGAGCCGACGGAACTGGTCCATCAACCACCCGGCCGCCTTCCGGCAGTCCTGGGCGTGGTTGGGAAGGGTGCTGATGCTCGGAATGGCCAGGAACTCGACCAGTTCCTTGAGCATCCGATCGCGTTCGCGGGTGACGAAATTCTGATCCATGAAGCAGCTGTTCGGCTCGAGTCAGACCGGGAACCCGCCCTTCGGGCCCCGGGGCTCCCGATTCTAGCATTCGGGGTCCGGTTTGGCCACCGCTCCGTTACGATCCCAGAGCGGACGCGGCGTGGGCGGCGAGCCGGATGGTGATCCGGGGCCTCGGCGGCCCATGGATCCGGGTTACATAACAAGCGTTATATTCCAGCCACTTCCTTTCCGGCAGCGACGCATGACCGAACCCGTGATGGTGGCCCTCCGGAACCGGGTGGGACAGGAGATCGGCACCTCACCCTGGCTCACCATCGATCAAGCCCGGATCGACGCCTTTGCCGCGGCGACCCTCGACCCCGACCCGATGCACGTCGACCCGGCCTGGTGCGAGGCGAACAGCCCGTTCCGCTCGACCATCGCGTTCGGGTTCCTGACCGTGTCGCTGCTGACCTACTTCAGCCACCAGGCCCTCGGCTGGCTCAGCAGTTCGACCGTGGAGACGGGCGGCTACGCTCTGAACTACGGCTTCAACCGGCTCCGCCTGGTCGAGCCGGTGCCGGTCGGCAGCCGGATCCGGGCTCGCTTTACCCTGCTCGACTGGCAGGAGGTCCGGCCGGGAGAGATGCGGTCGACGTTCGGGGTAACGGTCGACATCGAGGGGGTCGAACGTCCCGCCCTGGTGGCGGAATGGCTTGGCCTCTGGGTGACCGAACCGGGCCATCGCCGCCTCGAGGCGCGGCGCGGCGGGGGGGCCTGATGGCGGCCCGGTTCCGACGTCCCCACCGCCCGCTGCCCGAGGCGGAACGCCCGCCCCGGCTCCGGCTGATCAGCGATTACCCCCGGTACTGGGCCGAGCGGACCCCGGCGGCCGAGGCCGTGGTGTTCCGGAACGAGCGGTGGAACTACCCCGAGCTCGCCAATCGGATCGATGCCTGTGCCCGGGCGTTCCTGGCGGCGGGCATCCGCCCCGGCGATCGGGTGGCAACCCTGTCGCCGCCGCACCCGGATTTCTACGTGACGTTCCTGGCGGCGGCGTCGATCGGCGCCATCTGGCTCGGGCTCAACCCGCGCTATCAGATCCGGGAACTCGAGTACGTGGTGAACGACGCCACGCCGCGCCTGGTCCTGGCCCGGACCACCATCCAGGACCGTTCCTATCGCGACGAGCTGGCAGCGCTCCGGGCCAACTGTCCCTCGATCGAACGCCTGGTGGTGCTCGACGAGGCCGAGCCGGAGGACCCCGCCATGTCGATGGCGGCCTTCCTCGAAACCGGCCAGGCGGTGTCGCCCGAGCGGCTGGCGGCAACCCGGGCCGCGGTCCAGTCGACGGACCCCTGCCTCATCGTCTACACCAGCGGCACCACCGGCAAGCCGAAGGGCGCCATCATCCACCATCACGGCCTGGTCCACGTGGCCCGGGTTCAGGCCGCGATCTGGCCGGTGACCCCGGCGCGCTGCATCAACAACTTGCCCATCAACCACATCGGTTGCATCGGCGACATCAGCTGCGACACGCTGGTGCCCGGTGGAGCGCTGGTCTTCCAGGAGCAGTTCGACCCCGGGGAGATGCTCGACCTGGTGGCCCGCGAGAACATCACCTTCTTCGGCCACGTTCCGACCGCGCTGCAGCTGGTCGTGAGCCATCCGAAGTTTGCCACCACCGACTTCTCCTCGGTCCAGATCATCATCTGGGAGGGCGCCGCCGCCCCCGTCGACCTGATCGAGGCGCTCCGGTCCAAGTGCCCCGAGGTGGCCAACGCCTACGGGATGACCGAAACGGTCGGCTCGGTGACCTTCACCTTCGACGCCGATCAGATGGACATCCTGGCCGACTCGGTCGGGTGGCCGGTTCCCGACTATCAGGTCCGGATCGCCGACGGCGACGACCGCCCGGTGGCACCGGGCACGCCCGGCGAGGTCCAGGTCCGGGGCGACTTCGTCACCATCGGGTACTGGCAGCGCCCCGACGCCAGCCGCGATCTCTTCAGCGCCGACGGCTGGCTCCGCACCGGCGACCTGGCGGTGGAACGCCCCGACGGCGCCATCCGGCTGATCGGCCGGCTCAAGGAGATGTACAAGTCGGGCGGATACAACGTCTACCCGCGGGAAATCGAGCTGGTGCTCGAGTCGCACCCCGACGTGGCCATGGCCGCGGTCATCGGCATGCCCGACCCCCTCTATCAGGAGGTGGGGCACGCCTTCGTGCTGCCGCATCCGGGCCGGACCGTGACGGCCGAGACCCTGGAGCGGCACTGCCGGGACCAGCTGGCCAACTACAAGGTGCCCAAGCGGTTCACGATCGCGGCCGAGTTCCCGATGCTGCCCATCGGGAAGATCGACAAGCAGGCGCTCAAGAATCGGCAGTAGATTGAAGGCATGACCGCCACCCCGCCCCGGGATTACACGCTCGACGACAAGTACCTGATCGACGACGGCATCATCGCGTTGTCAGGGGTCCAGGCGCTGGTGCGCCTCCCGATCGATCAGCACAAGGCGGACCGGAAAGCCGGCCTCCGGACCGCCACGCTGATTTCCGGCTACCGAGGTTCTCCCCTCGGCGGCTACGACTTCCTGCTCCAGGCCAACCAGCGGATCCTGGCCGAGCACCATGTCCGCTTCGTGCCGGGGGTCAACGAAGACCTCGGCGCCACGGCGGTCTTCGGCGCCCAGCTGGCCAACACCTTTCCGAAGCCGCGCTACGACGGGGTGCTCGGGATCTGGTACGGCAAGGGGCCGGGCGTCGACCGTTCGGGCGACGCGTTCAAGCACGCCAACCTGACCGGTGTCGGTCGGCACGGCGGCGTCCTGGCGGTGGCGGGCGACGACCCCGCCTCGAAGTCCTCGACGGTGCCCTCGGCCTCCGAGGTGGCGCTGTTCGACGCCCAGATGCCGATCCTCTTCCCCGGCGACGTCCAGGAAGTCCTCGACCTCGGCAGCGCCGGGTTTGCCCTCTCGCGCTACTCGGGTCTCTGGGTCGGCTTCAAGGTCACCACCAACGTGGCCGACGAGTTCGGCAGCGCGGTGGTCGGATCGGATCGCCACGGCTGGGTCCTGCCCGAGTTCGAGTTCCGGGGCAAGCCGTGGCGCCCGACCCAGACCCACAACCTCTTCGCGCCGTTCAACCTCCAGACCGA
>JAEUJH010000826.1 GCA_016794825.1 Gemmatimonadota bacterium | reverse complement strand
AATCCGTCGGTGGGGGGCCCAGCGGGGATGGGGGGTCCAACCAGCGGGGCCTCGAGCGTGAGCGGTTCATTAGAATATCGACGGCCCCACGCCGGACTCAACCCGTCGGGCGGCCCGGGTTAGTTTCCGGGCATGAACGTCGGCTCCGACTTCGAGGTCTATCTCCGCCTCGGCATCCGGCATATCCTCGACCCCGGCGCCGCCGATCATCTGCTGTACATCGCCGCGCTGACCATCCCCTGGGGGCATCGGCAGTGGCGGAGCCTGCTCTGGCTGGTGACCGCGTTCACCGTGGGGCATTCCCTGACGCTGGCCCTCGCCACGTTCGACCTGGTCCGGGTGCCGAGCGCCGCGGTCGAGGTCCTGATCCCGGTTACGATCCTGCTCACCAGCCTGATCACCGTCTGGCGCAACCGGACGCAGGGGCCGGCCGTAGAGAGTGGAGACGGCGGGCGGCTCTGGCCCGTGTATGCGGTCACCGCCGGATTCGGACTGATCCACGGGCTCGGGTTCTCGGGATTCCTGCGCGGGCTGTTGGGCGGGGAGGAGTCGATCCTCTTCCCGCTCCTCTGGTTCAACATTGGGCTCGAACTGGCGCAGCTGGTGGTGGTCGCCGCCGTGTTGCTCGGTTCCGCGGCCATCGCGGACCGGCTGGTCGACCGGCGGGCCTGGCGGCTGGTCGTCAGCGGGGCGACGATCGCCCTGGCCGCCCAGATGATCCTTCAACGGGCCACCCCGTCGTGACGGGCGCCCCTTCAATCGGAGTTCGACGCATGCAGTGGATTCGGGCACTCGGGGTGATCTCGGTGGTCGGGCTGGCGCTGCCGATCCAGAGCGGCGCGCAGCAGTGGCTCATGAAGGACACGGTGGAGAAGACCAACAAGTCGATCTTCCGCGCCCTCGAGGACTGGCCGCCGCCGAACGATTACCGCACCGGCGGTGGCAAGCCGGGCCACCGCTACTGGCAGCAGCGGGTCGACTATGTGATCCGCACCGCGCTCGACACGGTCGATCACGTCGTGAGCGGGAGCGAGCGGATCACCTATCACAACAACTCGCCGGACCCGCTGTCGTTCGTCTGGGTCCAGCTCGACCAGAACGTCGACAACGACTCGACCAGCCGGAGCCGCCAGGCGGCGGCCGCCCTGCCCGAGCAGATCAGCCCCGGAGCGCGCCGATTTCTCGGACTCGAACGGTTCGACGGCGGGTACCAGATCACCCGGGTCCAGCTGGTCGACCCGAAGACCGGCGCCAAGACGACGGCCAAGTACCTGATCAACGCGACGGTCATGAAGGTCCAGCTCGGCCGCGCCGTGCCGAGCGGCGGGACGGCGGTGTTCGAGATCGACTGGAAGTTCCGGGTTCCGGACATCGGGAGCACCAACAACCGGGGCGGGCGCGAAAAAGTCCGGGACGGGTGGCTCTACGAGATGGCGCAGTGGTTCCCGCGGCTGGCGGTGTACGACGACGTCAACGGCTGGCAGACCGACCAGTTCATGGGCCAGGGTGAGTTCTACCTGGAGTTCGGCAACTACGACGTGTCGATCACGGTGCCGGCCGATCACATCGTCGAGGCGAGCGGGCTGCTCCAGAACCCGCTCCAGGTCCTGACCGCCACCCAGCGGGCCCGACTGGCCGAGGCCTACCGGAGCGAGACCCCGGTCTTCATCGTGCGGCCGGAGGAAGTCATGACCCCCGGCAGCCGGCCGACGACGCGGGGCACCCTGACCTGGCGCTTCAAGGCCGACAACGTCCGCGACTTTGCCTGGGCTTCGTCGAAGACGTTCGTCTGGGACGCGGCCGGCTTCAAGTACCGTCCCACCCAGACCCCGATCGCCATTCACTCGCTCTATCCGCGGGACGCGATGCCGCTGTGGGACAAGGTCTCGACCAAGGCCGCGATCCAGACGATGAAGTCGTACGGCCGGCACGCGTTCGAGTATCCGTACCCCAAAGCCGCCAACATCCACGGCCCGATCTTCGGGATGGAATACCCGATGGTGGCGTTCTGCGGCGCCCGGCCGGCGCCGGACGGCAGCTACACGCCGGCGCTGGAACGGGCGCTCATCAGCGTCACCATCCACGAGGTCGGGCACAACTGGTTCCCGATGATCGTGGCGTCCGACGAGCGGAAGTGGACCTGGATGGACGAGGGCATCAACAGCTTCCTCCAGTACTACGCCGAGCGGGACTGGGACACCGCCTATCCCTCGCGACGAGGCCCGGCCAAGAACATCGTGCCCTACATGCGGGACCAGGACCAGGTTCCGTTGATGACCGAGTCGGACATCATCCACAAGGATTTCGGCAACAACGGCTACGCCAAGCCGGCCGCCGGCCTGGTCATGCTCCGGGAGCAGGTCCTCGGCACCGAGCGGTTCGACGAGGCGTTCCGGGAGTACAGCCAGGCGTGGATGTTCAAGAAGCCGCAGCCCGTCGACTTCTTCCGCGCCATGGAAGAGGGCGCGGGCGAGCAGCTCAACTGGTTCTGGCGGGGCTGGTTCTACACGACGCACGCCAACGATCAGGCGATCGTCCGGGTGGCGGCGCAGGCGGCCGACTCGCTCACGGGCTCGACCGAGCGGGGCAAGTTCTACTACCGCGCCCAGCTCGACAACAAGGGCGGCCTGGT
>JAEUJH010000820.1 GCA_016794825.1 Gemmatimonadota bacterium | reverse complement strand
GGCGTTCACCCAGGCGTCGGATGGGCTGGAACGGTGGCGGGCGGGGTTGACCGATCAGCAGCTCCGGCAGACGGCGTTCCAGGCCACCGGCACGTTTGCCGATCCCGATCTTGGCGTGGCCACGATCATCGGGGCGTTGGCGACCCGGGGCCGGGTGACCAGCGCGTTCGCGCTGGCGGAGCGGCGCCGGGCGCGCGACCTCCTCGACCGACTGCTCCGGGATCAGGCGCTCGGCACCGGGCCGACCCCGGGACGGCGTCGGCCCGCCGCGCCGACGCTGACGGCCGCGGAGGTGATGGCCAGGTTGCCGGACGACCGGACGGCGCTGTTCCAGTACGTCACCGGCCGGGTCGACGAGCCCACCACGTTGCTGGTGCTGACCAAGTCCGGGATCGTGGCCCACTCCCTGGCGCCGATCGATTCGCTGCTCGGTTCGGTCGGCCGGTTCGTGCGACTGACCGAAGCGGGTGCGGCGGTGCCGGATCTGGCGGCGGAACTGGGACAGGCGCTGCTCCGGCGCGGACTCGAGGGCCTCGACCGGAGCGTCACCCGACTGGTGATCGTCCGCGACGACATCCTCCACCGGCTCCCGTTCGACGCGCTGGTCGTCGGTGGTAGCGATCCGATCGTCGAGCGTTATGCGGTGAGCTACGCGCCGAGCGCCACGGTGGCCGTCGGCGCCGGTTCATCGGAGCCGCGGGCCGGTCCGCCGTCGGCATTGGTGTTCGGCGATCCGGTCTTCGGCCCGGTGGAGCCGGGCTCCGGCTTTGCCGAGGCCGGCGGGTTGCCGCGGCTCTCGGCGTCCGGCCGGGAGGCGCGCACCGTGGGGCGGTTCTTCCCGACGGCCGACGTCCGGCTGCGCTCGGACGCCAGTGAGGCATGGCTCAAGCAGGCGCCGCTCCGGCGTTACTCGGTGCTCCACTTTGCCACTCACGCGTGGGTCGATGACCGGAACCTGGCTCGGACCGCGCTGGCGCTGGCGCCGGGTTCGGGCGAGGACGGCCTGATCCGCCCGGGCGATCTGGCCGGCCTCGACCTCGACGCCGACCTGGTCGTGCTGTCGGCCTGCGGGACCGCCGGCGGGATCATCCTTCGGGGCGAGGGGTTGGTGGGGCTGACCGCGCCGCTGATGGCGGCGGGGGCCCGGTCGATCGTGGCCACCGGGTGGCGGATCGGCGATCGGAGCGCGGGGCGTCTGGTCGCGGGGTTCTACGAGGGCTTGAGTCGGGGGCTGCCGGCGTCGGACGCGCTCCAGGGCGCCAAGCGGGCGGCTCGTCGCAGCGGGATGCCGACGAGCGAGTGGGCGGCCTTTGCGCTGGTCGGCGATCCGCTGGTCCGGCTCGAGCTCGTGCGCGACCGTTAGGTCCGGCCTCAAGGCCGGAGCTGGAACCGACCCACCACCGACGGCGTTCGCGCGCCGGACTTCGTTTCCCCCGTCACCACCCATTGGTACTCGATGTCCGCGCCGAGCCGAACCTCGGCGGGGAGCGCGTAGGTGGTGTCGGTGGTGAGGGCGGTGTGGACGACGCCGCCTCGCGGGTCGAGGACTTCGAGCTGGTACTGGACGGCGCCTGCACCGGGCCGCCAGACGAACCGAGCGGCATCCGACGCCGCCACCGCGCCGGTGGGGCCGACCAGGACCGGCGCGGCGCCGCTCCCCCGGGTCGGGTCGTCGCCGATCCAGCGATCGCGGGTCAGGACTCCGACCGCCAGCATGGCGGTGGCGGCGAGCGCCAGCGGCACCAGGTACCGCCTCGGCTCGGGGGGGCGGGCTCGGCTCAGGGTCGTCAGCAGGTCGTAGCCCGCGCGGCAGTCCGGGCAGGTCATGACGTGGTCGAACGCCGTCGCGCGATCCTCCTCGCCGAGGGCGCCGTCGACCAGGGCCTGCAGACGCTCGGGCGGCAGGTGGCTGCCGCGAAGCGCGGCGCCGCTGGCCACCGCGCGCTGATACAGCTCCTGCAGTCGCCGTTCCGTCATCCGTTCCATGGGCCCTCGCTTCCCGTCACGCCCTTCTCCCGCAACCGCTCTCGCAAATCGGCGAGCCCGCGGTAGACCAGGTTCCTGGCCTTGGTTCGATCGCACCCGAGCGCCGCGCCGATCTCGTCCGGGCCGTAGCCCGCGAGGTGCATCCGAACGGCGGGGCGGCGCGAGGCGGCGATGCCGTCGATCGCCGCGGCAACGGTGGCCGCGAGGTCGTCGTCCGACAGTCGTTGCTCGGTCGTCTCCGGCGCGGCGGGCTCGGGCCCCGACCCCTCCGGCGGGTCGATCGGGACCTCCCGTTTGGCCTGACGGCGCCGGATCAGGTCGAGCGCCGCGCTGACCGCCGTGCGATACACATATGACGCGGGGGCGCTGTCGATCGCGTCACCGGTGCCGCGGGCGCGCCAGAGCCGAAGCCGAACCTGCTGGAACAGCTCGTCGAGGTCGTCGCCCGCCAGGCGATAGCGGGCGCCGATCCGACGGACTCGGTCGGCAAATCGGGTCAGGACACGTTCGAGGGAGGCGGAAAGAGCGTCCGGCGCGTCGCTCATGGGGCCGAAGGTAGGCGTCGGAGGCGGGTGACACAACCAGCCCCGGCGCCGCGTCACTGGGAGGGCGGTGGCGATCGACGAGCCACTCGCCGAGGCCCGGGCCGGAGGGGGGCGGCCCGCGGACAGACGAACCTCGAACCGGGAGACGGCAATGCGATCGATGATGGTGGCCACGGCGCTGATGGTGGTGGGGCAGGTTCTGCAGGCTCAACGCCCGGCTGGAATGGAGGCAAAGGTCGGCACCGCGGCAACCGCTCCGATCGCGCTCGAGGTCGTGTCGATCACGGCCAACCCGGCGACGCCGCTCCCCGGGGTGGATGTGACGTTCACGATGACGAT
>JAEUJH010000814.1 GCA_016794825.1 Gemmatimonadota bacterium | reverse complement strand
TCGATGGCGCCGGCATCCTCACGGCCGGGCAGACCACCGTGGTCACCGCCAAGGTCGGCGTCTTCATGGAGCAGCAGCTCAACCTGAAGGACCGCCTGTTCGTCACCGGCGCCCTCCGGGTCGACGACAACAGCGCCTTCGGCACCGACTTCAACACGGTCGTGTTCCCGAAGGTGGGTCTCTCGTACATCGTGTCGGACGAAGACTTCTTCCCGAAGCTGTCGTTCCTCAATCTGCTCCGGGTTCGCGGCGCCTTCGGCACCTCGGGCCGGCAGCCCAACGCGGCCGACGCGCTCACCTTCCTGGCGCCCACCGCGGCGGCCCTGAACGGCAGCTCGACCCCGGCCGTGACCTTCGGCGGCCTCGGGCTCAAGAACCTCAAGCCGGAGAAGTCGTCGGAGCTGGAACTCGGCCTCGACGCCCAGCTCTTCAGCGACCGGGTCAACCTCGAACTGACGTACTTCTCGCAGCGGACCACCGACGCCCTCATCGGGCGGGTGCTGGCGCCGTCGCTCGGCGCGTCCGACGTGGTCAACGGAATCAACCGGCGGATCGAGAACCTCGGCCGGCTCAGCAGCCGCGGGCTCGAGGTCACCCTCAACAGCCGGATCTTCGAGGGCAAGAACTTCGGGTGGGACATCACGGCGGCCGGCTCGGTCCTCCGGAACCGGTTGGAGGAACTCGGCACCGGGATCCCGCCGGTCATCAACGGGATCCAGCGCCACACCCCGGGCTACCCGCTCGGCGGATTCTGGGAGCGCCCGATCCTGAGCTACGACGACGCCAACAGCGACGGCATCCTGACCCTCGCCGAACTCCAGATCGGTGACACCGCGGTCTACGTCGGTTCCCCGACGCCGACCCGTGAGGCGTCGCTGGTCTCGACGATGTCGTTCGCGAACGGCCGGCTCCGGGTCCACGGGCAGATGGACTACAAGGGCGGGCACGTGCAGTACAACCTGACCGAAGTCTTCCGCTGCACCGCCACGGGCAACAACTGCCAGGCGATGCACGACCCGTCGACTCCGCTCGACAAGCAGGCCCGGGCCGTGGCCCGCCGGTTCGGTCCCGGCAACAGCAACGTCGGGTTCATCGAGGACGGCGAGTTCCTGAAGCTCCGGGAAGTGGGCCTCACCTACACCGCCTCGAGCAAGCTGGCGCGAGCGTTCGGGGCTCGGACCCTCAGCATCACCGGCGCGGGCCGCAACCTGGCCACCTGGACCGGCTACTCCGGCGTCGACCCGGAACTCAACGGCCTCGGCCAGAACGCCTTCAACGGCTTCGGGGTCAACGATTTCCTGACCCAGCCGCCGGTTCGGACCTTCATCCTTCGCATCAACGCGGGCTTCTGACCATGAGAAATCACTTGCTGACCACTCGCGCCATTCGGGGGACCGCGCTGCTCGTGGCGTTCGCGTTGGGGGGCTGCGGCCTCCTCAACGTGGAGAACCCCGACAACATTCCACCCGAGGATGTCGAGAATCCGCAGGGCCTTCCCGCCCTCCACGCGGGCGCCATCGGGGACTTCTCCGTCGCCTACGGCGGCGACGGTCCGACCGGCATCGAGGGACAGATCCTGGTGGTGGGCTCGTTTACCGACGAGCTCGGCAACTCGGAGACGTTCCCGACCCGGAAGGAGTACGACCAGCGGGCCATCGACCTGAAGAACGGCACCCTCGACGGCGTGTTCCGGACCCTCCAGAACGCCCGTCGGTCGGCGGAAGTGGCTGGTGACGCGTTGACCCGCCTCAGCGCCACGCCGACCACCGACTCGCGGATCACCGAAACGTACGCCCTGGCCGGGTACTCCTACGTGTTCATGGGGGAGAACTACTGCTCGGGCGTGCCGATCAGCAACTACAACGCGTCCGG
>JAEUJH010000804.1 GCA_016794825.1 Gemmatimonadota bacterium | reverse complement strand
GGCCAACGCGCGGCTCCTCCGTCGGGTGGCGGCCAAGTGCTACCAGCCGACCAATCGGCTCCTGGCCGATCTGATCCGGCGGACCGAGGGCCGTTTCAAGCTGGCGCTGTCGCTGAGCGGCACGGTCATCGAACAGATGATGGCCTACGCGCCCGAGGCCTTGGAGAGCTTCCAGGACCTGGTGGCCACCGGCGGGGTGGAGTTGCTGGGGGAGACGTACTACCACTCGCTGGCCGGCCTGGCCGATCCGGCCGAGTTCGAGAGCCAGGTCAACCGGCATCGCCGGCTGATTGAGCGGACCTTCGGCCAGCGTCCCCACGTCTTCCGGAACACCGAACTCATCTTCTGGGACGATCTCGCGCCCCTGGTGGCCAAGCTGGGGTATCGAGCCATTCTGGTCGAGGGAGCCGATCGGGTCCTCGCGGGCCGGTCGCCGGACCACGTGTACGCGGCGGCGCGCGCCCCCGGGCTGAGACTGCTTCCGCGAAATTACCGGCTGAGCGACGACGTGGGGTTCCGGTTCTCGGAGCGGAGTTGGGACGGGTGGCCGCTGACCGCGCCGAAATATGCCGACTGGCTGGCCGCCGGCCCGGGGTCGAGTCGGCACCTGTTCCTGGACTACGAGACCTTCGGCGAACATCAGTGGGAGGCCACCGGGGTGTTCGAGTTCCTGGGCGCGCTGCCGGCGGCCTGCGAGCAGCGCGGGCTCCGATTCACCCACCCGTCGACCCTGGCGCGCCGGACGCCGGTGGGCGAGCTGGCGTTCGATCGGCCGACATCCTGGGCGGATCAGGAGCGCGACACCACCGCGTGGCTCGGCAACCGGATTCAGGACGCGGCCCATGAGCGGCTGTACCGGCTGGGCGCGGTCCTGCGGGACGCGGGCGACGAGGCCCTGCTCGAGGACTGGCGGCGGCTCACCACCAGCGACCACGTCTACTACATGTGCACCAAGTGGTTCGCCGACGGCGACGTCCACCAGTACTTCAGCCCCTTCTCCTCGCCCTACGACGCCTACATCGCGTTCATGAACGTGCTGGAGGACCTCGAGCGCCGGGCCGGCGTCACGGTTGGCGGGGCGTCGTGAGCGACTCTATGTTTGACCGGCAATGACGGCACCCATCGATCCTGGCGTCCCCGGGGCCAACGCGGCCGCGGCGGGAGACGAGACGGCCGACTTCGAGCGGCTGATCATGCCGCTCCTCGGGTCGGCCTACAGCACCGCCTTTCGGCTGACGCGCAACACCGCCGATGCCGAGGACCTGGTGCAGGAAGCCGTGCTCCTGGCGTGCCGCGGCTTTGGCGGGTTCGAGGCCGGCACGAACTTCAAGGCCTGGTTTTTCCGGATCCTGACCAACGCGTACTTCAGCAAGTACCGGCAGCAGCGCCGGCGGGGCACGGCGGTGGAACTGGAGGACACTCCCGAGCTCTACCTCTATCTCCAGACGGCTTCGCTCGGCCTTCACGCCAAGGTCGTGGACCCGGCCGAGACCCTGATGAACCGCCTCGATGGCGAACTGGTGGGTGCCGCCCTCCAGGAGCTGCCGGACGAGTATCGGGCCGTCGCCGCCCTCTATTTCATCAACGACATGACGTACGATGACATCGCGGCCAGCCTCGACGTCCCCATCGGGACGGTCCGGTCGCGCCTGCATCGTGCCCGCCGGATGCTGCAGCGGGCGCTCTGGCGCGCGGCGCAGGAGCACGGCATCGTCGCCGACCTCGACCCGGGGACCGCATGACCGAGCCCGAGCGCTACACCTGCGAAGACGTCTTCCGCCGACTCGATGACTTCCTGGATCGGGAGCTCGGGCCGGACGAGATGGAGTTGGTCCAACGCCACCTCGATACCTGCGAGCAGTGCGCTCGCGAACACCGGTTCGAGGCCCGGGTCATCGACTCGATCCGCGGCAAGCTGGGTCAGCTGCGGGCGCCCGACCTGCTGGTCAAGCGGGTGGCCCGCCTCCTGGAGCAGGAAAAGAAAGACCGTTAGGCCCGCCTCGGCGGGCCCGGAACCTCCCGCCACCCGGACGCGTTAGTCTCCCGTCGCCAACCAGGGCCGAGAGACGCGTGCGCCACCGCCGCCAGACCATCGAAAGCCGTCGCCTGGAGGACGCCCGGTGGCGCCTCTGGGGTCCGTACCTCTCGGAGCGCCAATGGGGCACCGTCCGCGAGGACTACAGCGCCTCCGGGGCGGCCTGGGACTACTTCCCCCACGACCACGCCCGCAGCCGCGCCTATCGGTGGGGCGAGGATGGCCTGGCCGGGCTGTCGGACCAGGAGCAGCGGCTCTGCCTGTCGGTGGCCCTCTGGAACGGTCGCGATCCGATTCTCAAGGAGCGCCTCTTCGGCCTGACCAACGGGGAAGGGAATCACGGCGAGGACGTCAAGGAACTGTATTACTACCTCGACGCCACGCCCTCGCACTCGTACCTCAAGATGCTGTACAAGTACCCCCAGGCCGAGTACCCGTACGCGCAACTGGTGGCGGCGAACCGGGCCCGGGGCCCGGCCGACCCCGAGTTCGAACTGCTCGACACCGGGATCTTCGACGACGACCGGTACTTCGACGTCACGGTCGAATACGCCAAGGCGGGTCCGGAGGACGTGGTGGGCCGGATCACGGTGGCCAACCGCGGCCCGGACGCCGCGTCGCTCCACATCGTGCCGCAGCTCTGGTTCCGGAATACCTGGAGTTGGGAGGAGACGGCGGTCCGGCCCGAGATCCGGGCCGTCGACGGAGGCCTGGCCGCGTGGCATCCGGCCGGCGGCGAGTCCCACGTCCGGTTCGAGGCGGAGCCAGAGCTGCTCTTTACCGAGAACGACACCAACACCCTCAAGTTGTTCGGCAGCCCGGCCCCCGGTCGCTTCTTCAAGGATGGCTTCCACGAGCGGATCGTGGCGGGACGGACCGACGCGGTGAACCCGGCCCTGCGGGGCACCAAGGCGGCCGCGTGGTACCGACTGACGGTTCCCGCCGGAGGCGAGGTCTCGGTCCGGTTTCGGCTGACCGGCGGCGCGCCGGCTCCGGTGGCCGACGTCGACGCGATCGTGGCGGCCCGTCAGGTGGAGGCCGACGAGTTCTACGACACGGTCCAGGCCGGGGTGACCGATCCCGATGCCCGGCTGGTCCAGCGTCAAGCGTTTGCCGGCATGATCTGGAGCAAGCAGTTCTTCCACTACGACGTGCCCCGGTGGCTCGCGGGCGATCCGGGTCAGCCGGCGCCTCCCGCCGACCGACGGCACGGGCGGAACCACGACTGGGATCACCTCAACAACGCCGACATCATCTCGATGCCGGACGCCTGGGAGTACCCGTGGTTCGCTGCCTGGGACCTCGCGTTCCACACCATCCCGTTTGCTCTCATCGATCCGGAGTTCGCCAAGGCGCAGCTGCTCCTTCTGACCCGGGAGTGGTACATGCACCCGAACGGTCAGCTGCCGGCCTACGAATGGGCGTTCGGGGACGTGAACCCGCCGGTCCACGCCTGGGCGGCCTGGCGGGTGTTCCAGATCGACCGGAAACTCACCGGCACGGAGGACCTCGCGTTCCTCGAGCGGGTCTTCCACAAGCTGATGCTCAACTTCACCTGGTGGGTCAACCGGAAGGATGCCCAGGGCCGCAACGTTTTTCAGGGTGGGTTCCTGGGTCTCGACAACATCGGCGTCTTCGACCGGAGCGCGCCGCTGCCGACCGGCGGCTTCATCAACCAGGCCGACGGCACGGCCTGGATGGCGATGTACTCGCTCAACCTGATGCGGATCGCCCTCGAGCTGGCGATGCATAACCGGGTCTACGAGGACGTCGCCACCAAGTTCTTCGAGCATTTCCTGCACATCGCCGAGGCGATGACCAACCTGGGGGGCGACGGCGTGGGCCTCTGGGATCAGGACGACCGGTTCTACTACGACGTCCTCAACCTCCCGGACGGGGCGACCGTGCCGCTCAAGGTCCGCTCGATGGTCGGGTTGATCCCGCTCTTTGCCGTCGACACCATCGACCAGCGGATGCTCGACGCGCTGCCCGACTTTGCTCGGCGGCTCGAGTGGTATCTCGACTATCGGCCCGACCTGGCGGCCCTGGTGGGCCGATGGAATGTCCCGGGTCGGGGCGAGCGGCGGCTGCTCTCGCTGGTACCCGGGGAGCGACTCGCGCCGATCCTGGCCCGCTTGTTCGACGAGGCCGAGTTCCTCTCGGACTACGGGATTCGCGCGGTCTCCCGCCATCACCGGGCCGAGCCGTACCGGTTCCGGGTCGAGAATCGGGAGCTGTCGGTGACCTACCAGCCCGGCGAGTCCGACTCCGGGTTGTTCGGAGGGAACTCCAACTGGCGGGGGCCGATCTGGATGCCGGTGAATTACCTCCTGATCGAGTCGCTCCAGCGATTCCATCACTACTACGACGATCAGTTCCTGGTCGAGTTCCCGACCGGGTCGGGGCGCCAGATTACCCTGGCCGACGCTGCGGCGCAGGTGTCCGCGCGGCTTGCCCGGATCTTCCTCCGGGACGAGACCGGCCGCCGTCCGGTGCTGGCGGGCCATCCGAAGGCCCACACCGACCCGGCGTTCCGTGATCTCGTCCTGTTCCACGAATACTTCCACGGCGACGACGGGCGGGGCGTGGGTGCCTCGCACCAGACCGGTTGGACTGGGCTGATCGCCAAACTCCTGATGCCTCGGGTCGAGGACGGAACGGAGGCCGACGAGGCCCGGATCCATTCGACTCGACGAACCCTCCACGCCAAGGCCCTCGCATGATCGAGTCGCGTTCGACCCTGACTTCACCCTTTCTCGAGCGGCCGGCGCCCCGCCTCCTGGCGGGCCAGCGAGTGCTGGTCACCGGTGCCAGCTCCGGGATCGGCAAGGCCGTGGCCATGGCCATGGCCTCCGCCGGCGCCGACGTGTGCGTCAACTATCCCGTCGAGGCGGAACTCGACCGGGCCATGGAGGAAGTCGAGGAGATCCGGGCCCACGGGGGCAACGCGTGGGCCCATCAGTGCGACGTGTCCCAGGAGGGCGAGGTCCTCGGCATGTTCGACCGGATTCGGAAGGAGATGGGGTCGGTCGACATTCTGGTGGCCAACGCGGGGATTCAGCGCGACGCGCCGTTCGAGTCGATGACGCTGGACCAATGGAACCGGGTGCTGGCGGTCAACCTGACGGGCCAGTTCCTCTGCGCCCGGGAGTCGATCCGGGAGTTCCGCCGCCGGGGCATGACGGCGGCGTCCCGCGCTCTCGGCAAGATCATCTGCATGAGTTCGGTGCACGAGGTGATTCCGTGGGCGGGGCACGTCAACTACGCCGCCTCCAAGGGCGGGGTCATGCTGATGATGAAGAGCCTGGCCCAGGAGGTGGCGCCCCTCAAGATCCGCGTCAACAGCATCGCCCCGGGCGCCATCCGAACGCCGATCAACCGGGACGCGTGGGACACGCCCGAGGCGTACCAGTCCCTGATGCGACTCATTCCGGCCAAGCGGATCGGCGAAACTGAGGACGTCGCGCGGACCGCGGTGTGGCTCGCGTCCGACGAGGCGGACTACATCACCGGGACGACGATCTTCGTCGACGGTGGGATGACGCTCTGTCCGGGATTCGAAGCGGGCGGGTGATGAACGGCGGTCCGATCCGCCCTCAGGCGAACCCAAGCGAGGCCCGGCCGGCTTCCGGCAGGGCGGCGGCGGTCGGGGCGTCGCAGTAGATCGGGCCGATCAGGGCCACCAGGTCGAGGTCCGTCGCGGCGGCCAGGGTGGGGCAGGCGACAATCGTGGTCTTGCCGAGGATGGCGCCGCGAAGCCGGCTGCCCGACAGGTCCGTCTCGCGCAGAAAGGCAAAGCTCAGGTCGGCGTCCCTGAGGTCGGTGCCCGTCAGGTCGGCGGACGGGAGGACGGCCGAGCGGAGCGACGCGCCGACGAACGACGCCCCGGCCAGGTGCGCGTGGGCCAGGCTCGCCTCGGTCAGGTCGGCCCCGGTGCAGTCAGCGCCGGGCAGGGTGACCTGCCCGAGGTGCGCATTGGCCATCCGGGCGTCGCGAAATCGGGGCGGCCGGGCGTGGCTGTAGCACAACCGAATCGTAGCCCGGGTCAGGTCGGCCTCGGAAAAGTCGGCGCCGGTCAGGTTGGCGCCGAGGATCTTGGCCCCGACGAGCGATGCCCCCGTCACCACCGCGTCCGTCAGGTCGGCGCCAGACAGGTCGGCGCCGCCGAGACGGGCGCCGGCCAAGACCGCTCCGGTCAGGTTGGCCGCGCCGAGGTCGGCTCCGGTCAGGTCCACGCCGGCCAGGCGGGCTCCCTTGAGGTCCGCGTAACGAAGATTGGCGCCGGTCAGCGCGCCGGAGGACCCGCGGTCCCAGCGGAGCAGGAGGGCGCCCGTGTCGCGGTGGAGGATGTCGACCATGACGGCAAGGTTACTCCGATTCGGATCGCCGTCAACGGGAACCGATCAGGCCCGGCGGGCGTTGTCCCCGGAGCGAAGGTCGTGTCAGGCTGGCCCCAGGGAGCGCACCATGTCCGAAACCGATCGAGTCACCTGCGAGGAGTTCGTTCGCGAGCTGCCCGCGCTGCTCGACCGGGAGGTCGGGGCCGCGGACCACGACCGCCTCCAGGCCCATCTCGACGCCTGCGCCCGCTGTCTCCGCAAACATCGGTTCGAATCCGCCATTCTGGCTGGACTCAAGGCTCGGCTCCGGTCGGTGCCGACGCCGAGCGGGCTGGAGGACCGGATCATGGCCGTGGTGGCCCTGGCGGACCGGGGCGGGCCCCATGCCAACTGAGCCGGCGACCCTCGAGCCGGGAACCTTCGAGCCGGGAACCCTCGAGCCGGTGACCCCCGAGCCGGCGTCGGTGCTTCCCGAACCAGGCAGCGAATGGTTGGAGGCCGATGGCCTGGGTGGGTTTGCCTCGGGCACGGTGGCCGCCGGGCGCCTGCGCCGGTATCACGGGCTCCTCATCCCGGCGCTGACGCCGCCCACGGGCCGGTTTGCGCTGGTTGCCGGATTCGACGCCTGGGTCGAGGGCCCGGACGGGCCGACCTTCCTGTCGGTGCAGCGATACGCCCCCGACGTCACCACCGGCCCGACGGCGCGATTGACCAGCTTCGTCGTCGATCCCTGGCCCACCTGGACCTACCAGCTGCCCGACGGCACCGAGATCGAGCAGGAACTGTTCCTGCCGCGCGACCATGCGGTGGTGGTGCTCCGATGGCGGGTGTTGGGCGCGTCCCGCCCCCTGATCCTGGGGGTCCGCCCGCACCTGACCGGACGGGACATTCACGCGTTGCATCATCGCAATCCGGCGTTCCGCTTCGACGCCGACGTCGCGCCGGGTTCGGTCCGCTGGAAGCCGTATCCCGACGTGCCCGCGGTGCGGGCCGCTCACAACGGCGCATATCAGCACGAGCCTGCCTGGTACTCGGCCTTCCAACTCGACGTCGAGCGCGCGCGGGGCTTCGACGCGATCGAGGACGCTGGCGCACCCGGCGTCATCCGCTGGAACCTCGACCGGGACGCCG
>JAEUJH010000802.1 GCA_016794825.1 Gemmatimonadota bacterium | reverse complement strand
CTCCTCAAGCGCTCCACCAACGAACTGCCCCAGGCCATTCGGGAGCCCGGGGGGTTCGGCTGGGCGCTCCGCTGCTTCGAGCGCTATCTCGTCAAGGCTCAGGCCCGCCGGTAGGACCGACCCGCGTCGCGCGACGCAGGAGCCGGACGCGCTGGTGGTGGCGTTCAGGGGTCGGAAAGGTGGGCCGGCGTCAGACCGGTGTCGGGACGTCGCTTTCCGCCGGCGCGGCGAGTCGGCGGGGACCCTGCTCCCGGGCCAGCATCCGTTCGGCAAAATCGAGTCGCTCCGCCAGTTCGGCCAGTTGCCGGGAGACTTCGGCGTGGTGGAAGGCGTCGCGGTCCTGCGCGGCCGCGAGCCGGTTGGCGATGGCCTCCTCGATTCCCGGCAGCCGGGCGGCCAGGAACTCGAGCCGGGCCAGGTCGGCTTCGCCGAGGCCGCGGGGCCGGGCGGAAGGTCGGAACCCGAGGGCCGCCAGGACTCGTCTCGGTCCCCGGGCCAGGAACCCGAGCACCGTGCTGGCGTAGTGGAGCGGATTGACGGTCCGGATCACGGCGGAGAATCGGTCGCCCTGATAGACGCCGATGGCCATGTCGAGCACGTCGAGGATTTCCTGGTCCAGCCCCTCGCGATACCCGGCGCTGAAGATCTGGTGGAGCACGTCGACCCGCCCGAGGGGAATCCCGGGGTCGGTGGCGCCGACCGCGACCGACGTCCCGCCTAACCCGGCGGCGCGCACGACCCGGATCACTCGCGGCAGCAGCTGATTGATCCGCGATCGGGCGGCCAGGGCGCCTTCCCAGTCCATTGGCGCCCCGGTTTCGTCCCGCTCCGACCGCGCGAAGTACGACTCGACCTGGTCGCGGAAGGCCCGCAGCTCGTTGATGCGATGGAGATTGCGGAGGATGGTGATCTGGTCGTAGGGCTTCATCGGTCCTCGATGTGCCGGGGCTCCACTCAGGTCGGGCGCGGCAAGGCGCCCGGTACTCCGTCCAATCTAACTCCCCCGGCGCCCCCGGGGCCGGTTAGTTTTGGCCCCGATGCAGGTCTATACCATCACGGAACTCGGGGCGGCGCTGCTTCAGGCGGTCGTGACGGCCGGCTTGGCGTTCGTCTGCTCCTATCTCTATCGCCGCCACGGCAAGGATCATTTTGCCTGGTGGGCCGGGGCGCTCGGCGCGTACGCCCTCGGGATGGTCGGGATCGTCTCCTTCCTCTCGACCGGCCTCTGGGCCTTTCTCTACGCCCACCAGGTCCTGATTGGCTGGACCGCGCTCGGTTTTCTTTACGCCGCCTTGGTCTTTTCCCGACAGCTCCGGTGGCGTCCCTGGTTCTGGGGGCTGGCGGCGTTCCCGGTCGTCTGGTCGTTCATCGCCATCTTCGTCCTCGACGATTTCGGACTCGCCGCTGGCGCGGCCGTGGTGTTCCTGGCCGGGACCACCTTCTGGGCCGGAGTCGTGTTCTGGCGCTACCGCCGGCTGACCGGGTCGCCGGCCGCTGGGTTCCTGGCGGTCGTCCTGGCGCTGTGGGCCGT
>JAEUJH010000768.1 GCA_016794825.1 Gemmatimonadota bacterium | reverse complement strand
GGCACCTCGAACCGGCCCAGTTCCGCTCCGGCCCGCTGACCCACCGCCGATCCGGGTACCGCGGCCAGGGTCGCCCCGGCGACGGCGGCCATCATGCCGAATCGCATGCACGCTCCATGGGGATCCTTTCGCTACAACAATAACACCGGGCCTCCCCCCCGACGGGGGCGCCCTCGGCCAGCCGAGTGCAAACCATGGCGGAGCGGGACGTCCCAACTTGTGTCACACACCACGGGTTGTTAAGTTAAGTCCTTGGCGTGTAATGGGATCGACCGACAGCGCGGACGATCACCCTCCAACCGACGGGGTTCTCGTGTCCACACCCACGATCAACACCGAAATCGCGCTCTTCGACAAGTGTCGCCGGTATACCCGGGTCGAGGAGGTAAAGGCCCAGGGTCTTTACCCCTACTTCAAGCCGATTTCCGAGTCCGAAGACACCGTGGTGGTGATCGAGGGCCAGAAGCGCATCATGCTGGGGTCGAACAACTACCTCGGCCTGACCCATCATCCCAAGGTGCTGGAGGCCGCTACCCGGGCCCTCCACGTCTATGGCTCCGGGTGCACCGGCAGCCGGTTCCTGAACGGCACGCTGGACCTGCACCTCCAGCTCGAAGACAGCCTGGCGCGGTTCCTCGGCAAGGAAGATTGCATCGTCTTCTCGACCGGCTACAACGCCAATCTCGGTCTGATCTCGGGCCTCGTCACCAAGGGTGACGTGGTGTTCCTCGACAAGCTCGACCACGCGTCGATCGTCGATGGGGCCAAGATGAGCTATGGGTCGACCGAGCGCTTCAATCACGGCGACCTCGACAACCTCGAGCGGAAGTTGACGAAGAACCAGGAGCCCGGCGGGCGCATGGTCATCGTCGACGGCGTCTACTCGATGGAAGGCGACATCGCCAACATCCCCGAGCTGCTGAAGGTCTGCCGCCGCCACGGCGCCGCCCTGGCCATCGACGACGCGCACTCGATCGGCGTCCTCGGCCCGAATGGCGACGGCACCGCCGCCCACTTCGGGTTGAGCGACGAAGTCGACATCATCGCCGGCACCTTCTCCAAGTCGCTGGCGTCCATCGGTGGGTTCGTCGCCGGGTCGAAGTCGGTCATCAACTACCTCCGGCACCACAGCCGCCCGCTGATCTTCACCGCCGCCCTGCCCCCGGCCAACACCGCCGGCGTGCTCGCGGCCCTCGAAGTCCTGCAGCAGGAGCCGGAGCGGCGCCAGCAGTTGTGGGCCAACACCCGGCGTTTGGCGGAGGGCTTCCGGAGCATGGGCTTCGACGTCGGCCCGTCCGAAACCCCGATCATCCCGATCCTGATCGGCCCGCTCGACCGGACCCTCGTCATGTGGCGCAAGGTGTTCGACGCCGGCATCTTCACCAACCCCGTCGTCCCGCCGGCCGTGCCGCCGTCGCAGTGCCGGCTCCGGACCAGCTTGATGGCGACCCACACCGCCGACCAGATCGACTACTGCCTCGAGACGATCGGCCGGTTGGGCCGCGAAATGGGAGTCATCTGACCACCTCCGTCGTCGTCCGACCGGTTACCAGCCGGTCGGACCTCGCAGCCTTCATCGACCTGCCCTACCGATTGCACCTGCGGGACCTGTCATGGGTCCCGCCGCTGCGTCGGGACGTGTCGTTACTGCTGTCCAAGACCAAGAACCCGTTCTTCGAACACGCCGAGGCCGAGTATTTCCTGGCCGAACGGAACGGGGCCGTCGTCGGGCGGATCGCCGCCATCGCCAACCGCCTCCACAACGAGACCCACCACGACCAGGTCGGGTTCTTCGGGTTCTTCGAGTCGATCGACGACCAGGCCGTGGCCGTCGCCCTCCTCGACGCGGCCGCCAGCTGGCTCCGCGGCCGCGGGTTCGACACCATGCGGGGGCCGGCCAACCCGTCCGTCAACGACGAGTATGGCCTGTTGGTCTCGGGGTTCGAGTTCCCGAACACCATCATGATGCCGCACAACCCACCCTACTACCCCGGTCTGCTCGATCGGGCCGGGTTGGCCAAGGCCAAGGACCTGATTGCCTACCAGGGCGGCACCGAGGATCACTTCGTCCCGCCGCCCGACCGCATCGTTCGCGCGGTGGCACTCGCCAAGGACCGGTACCGGGTGACGGTCCGGTCCCTCCGCCTCGACGATTTCAAGGCGGAGGTCGAGCGGGTCAAGGTCCTCTACAATCGCTGTTGGGAAGACAACTGGGGCGCGATCCCGATGACCGATCACGAGATCGATCACCTCGCCGCCCAGTTCCGCCCGGTGGTGGTCCCCGACCTGGTCCCCTTCGCGGAGTGCGACGGCCAGCCGATCGGCTTTGGCTTGGTGCTCCCCGACTTCAATCAGGTACTCCGCCACAATCGGCGAGGCGGAATGTTCCCGGCGGCGCTCAAGCTCCTCTGGGCGCTCAAGACCAACAAGATCCACCGCTGCCGGATCCTGCTGCTCGGCGTCCTCCCCGAGTTCCGCGGCAAGGGCGTCGATGCCGCGCTGTATCACTGGATCTGGACCAAGGCCGGCGGGCGCCAGATCACCTGGGGCGAGGGCGGTTGGGTGCTGGAAGACAATCCCGCCATGAACGCCGGCCTCGCCAAGCTTGGCATGACCCCGTACAAGACGTTCCGGATCTACGAGCGCACGCTGTGAGGGCGTTCGTCACCGGCGCCACCGGGTTCGTCGGGGGCCACCTGGTCGACGCGCTCCTCGCTCGAGGCGATGAGGTCACCGCCCTGGTCCGGTCGCCCGACAAGGCCAAGGAACTGGCCCGACGGGGCGTCCGACTGGTGGTCGGAACCCTCGACGGCACCGAGCCGCTCGATCGAGCCGTCGCTGGCGCGGAGGTCATCTATCACGTCGCGGGCCTCACCGCCGCCCGCAGTGAGGCCGAGTTCCTCGCCACCAATCGGGACGGCACGGCGCGCCTCCTCGCCGCGGCCCGCCAGGTCGGCCAGGTCGGCCAGGCCCGGGTGGTCCTGGTGTCCTCCTTGGCAGCGGCGGGACCGGCCCTCGAGGGCCGTCCCCTCGAGGGGAACGAAGCGCCCCGGCCGGTCACCAGGTACGGTCGCAGCAAACTCGCCGCGGAAGACGTCCTCAAGAGCGGGCCGCTGCCGTGGACCATCATCCGTCCGCCCGCCGTTTACGGCCCCGCCGATCGGGAGATGTTCCGGGTCTTCCGAGCCGCGTCCCTGGGCGTGGTCCCCGTGTTCGGCGATGGATCCCAGCGTCTGTCGTTGGTCTTCGGACCCGACCTCGCGGCGGCCATCGCCGCGGCCGGCGCGACCGAGGCCACGATCGGCGGCACCTACTACGCCTGCCATCCGGAGATCATCACGTCGCGTCAGCTGGTCGAAACGGCAGCCGCGGCGGCTGGGCGGCGAGTTCGGATCATTGGCCTGCCGGAGCCGCTGGCCCGGGGCATCCTCTGGGCCACCGATTCGGCGGCCAGGCTCGCCAACCGGGCCACTGTCCTCTCCCTCGACAAGGCCGCCGAATTCTTCGCGCCGGCCTGGATTGCCGATCCGAGCGGATTGACCCGCGCCGCCGGGTGGGCCGCCGAGCACTCCTTTGCCCAAGGCGCCCGCCGAACCTGGGAGTGGTATCGCGCCCACGCATGGCTGTGACTCTCAAACCGGCCGAGCGGATCCTGGCCGGGTACGCCCTCGTCGTCCTCACCGTCTCGCTCGCCCGGGTTCCGGAGTATCCGGCCGCTCGCTGGGCCGTGGCCGCTCATGCCGGAGTCCTCCTCCTCCTGTTCCTCTTCGTCGTCCGCGATCGAACCCCGGAGTTCGGGCGCCTCGGCTGGCTTCGGCCGGTGGCGCCGATCCTCCTGCTGCTGGCCCTCTACGGCTCCCTCGACCTGCTGAGCGGGTTCGGGGCCCGACCAACCCACGATGCCCTGGTCCTGCGGTGGGAACGACAACTGTTCGGTGGCGAACCAGGCCGCGAATGGTGGCAGGCGTATCCCAGCAGGCTCTGGTCGACGGTGCTGCACGCCGCCTACCTCAGCTATTACGTGATCGTGCCGGCGCCGGTCGCCCTCTTCCTGCTCCGCGGCCAGTCACGCCACCGGGATCGCGCCATGGTGGCCATCCTGGCGGCCTTCGTGGCCTGCTACCTCTGCTTCGTGTTCTTCCCAGTGGCCGGCCCGTACTACGAGTACCCCCGACCGGCGGCGTGGTTCGTCGACAACTGGGCGGCCCGGGCCGTCTATGGCGTGCTGTCGGGTGGAAGTTCCTACGGCGCCGCGTTTCCCTCGTCGCACGTGGCGGCGGCGTGGGCGGCGGCATTCGCCTGCTGGTGGGGATCAAGAAAAGCGGCGGCCGTCCTGACCGTGGCGGCCGCCCTGTTGACGGTTTCCGTGGTGTATTGCCAGATGCACTACGCGATCGACGCGCTCGCGGGTCTGGCGGTGGCCCTCGTCGCCACCGCCATCGCGTGGTGGTCGTACCCTAACGAACGTCGTAACGCTCGAGATAACTGATCCCGTCGGCGTCGACGTGGCGGAAGTAGGCGCCCTTGGCACCGACGCCGATCAACCGCCGCCCGACCGGAGCCACCACCCGACCGACGACGTCACCCGCCGGACCAATCAGGTCGTAGGACCGCGGCGCGTTGGCGGCCACGGACCGCTCCACCCACAGCCTTCCGTCCGGACCGACGGCGGAGGTTCCCGTAAAGGGCGGCTTGGCCGCCGGCCATTCCATACCCTCGGTATCGGGCTCGTCGCCGTCGTCATCGCGCCGCCCCCGGGCAAATCGCATCGAGACCTGGCCGTTGTTGTTCTCGATCGAAACCGAGAGACCGTTGGCGGCGGATTCGGCCATGAACTCCTTCTTCTCGGCGGCCCGGACCGGAACCGGCGGCGCCGGGATCGGCTTCCCGGTGGTCCGCCCTCCCGCCGCCGCCCAATCGACCCGATACCCAGGGGCACGGATCAACGCGACCCGGCCATCGGGAGCGACAGCCCAGTTGTCCTGCACGGGATACGGCGGCGGCTGCTGGCGGACGTTGCGGCTGTTGGGTCCGCCGGAGGTTCGGGTGATGAGCGGCGGCAGCTTGACCTTGGCCACGGTGTCGAACCGGGCTGCCGCTCGATCCCATCGGACGACCGAGCCCGAGTCGCCGCCACCGCCGACGGGCTGGAAGTAGATCCGGCCGCGACTGTCGGTCCCTCGGGGGAAGATCAGCGGGACCGGACCCGGGCCGGCCCCTGGTTGACCCTGCGCGATCGGGAACGACTCCCGATGTTTGCCGGTCCCGTCGAAGACCGACATCCGCGCGTTGCCCAGGTCCACCAGCAGGGTGGCGTCGTTCGGAAGCGCAAAGAGACCATCCGGACTCTTGTACTCCCCAGGCCCGGGACCGGCCCGACCCAGGGTATCGATCTTCCCCGTCGCGAGGTCGATCCGGAGGACGACATCATCGATGCCATCGGCAACCAGGACGCGGCCGTCCGACAACTCTCGAAAACCGTTGATCCCGCTGAACTGGTGCGCCAGCCGGACCGCCGGCTTGGTGAGCCTCAGCTCCTGGGCTCCAGCGGTGGCCGTCACGGCCAGCGAAGCCGCCAACCAGGCGGCGAACATTCGTGTCATTCGGTCTCCAAGGTGAATGGCGGCCCGGTGGCCATCGGGAAGGATGACCGGGCCCCGCCGCCGGTCGCAGCGACCGGAAAAGAAAAGGGGGCCCCGCTCGCGCGAGGCCCCCTCGTTTTCGACCGCCTACTGCTTGACGATGATCTTGCCGTTCATCCCGAACGTCATGTGCGGCGTGCAGGTGAACTTGTACTCGCCGTCGACCATGCCGGCAAAGGTGATCTCGTAGGTCTGGTTCGGCTCGGTCAGGAGCGGACCATTGAGCTCCCCGAGCTTGTCACCGGTCATCGCGGCGTCGAGGGCAGCCTTCGAGGCCGCCGGGACGCTGTCGGCCCAGAACTGGACGTTGTGGGGGCCGCCGCTGACGTTGTGGAACACGACCTTGTCGCCCGGCTTGATGGTCAACTCGGCCGGGACGAACTTGTAGGCCGTCCCCTCGAGCACCATGTTGACGTTATGGGTCGCGCCAGCGCCCGCCGCCGCCGTCTCGGTGGTCGCCGGGGCCGGAGCCGCCGCCGCCGTGGTGTCCGCCGCCGGAGCCTTCTCGCCACCCCCGCAGGCCGCCAGAACCAACGACGCACCCGCCATCCATCCGATCATCCTCATGCCGCCATCTCCTCCACTGAAGTGTTCCGTGGTCCGTTGCCGCTACTCGAAGGTCGTCGCGCCGGCCACGGCGGCGCGGTTGCTTGTGAAAAGGTTCACAAAAGATAGGCGGGTACGGCTTCGGCTGCCAGACCCTTAGGTTCCAGACATGACCCCGCCTCCAGCCTGTAAAGCCGTCGGGCCTCATTGCTTGGCCCTCTCGGTCACCCTGCGACTTGCCACCGCCGATGGCCCCGGAATCGCCTCCGCCGACCACGAAGCAACCTGGCTGCTCGGCCATACCCAGCGGATCCAATTCGGGCCGATCCGGCGACTCGGCCGGACCCTGGAAGCGCGGTCCCGATTACTGGTTCCCTGCCGGCACGCCGCCGTCGCCGGGAGCCGGGTCCGCTGCCGAGCCCACGGATTCCAGGGGGCCGTCCGCCCGCCTCGGCCCAAGTCGGCGCGCCATCAGCTCGGCAACGATCGGTTCAGCGTGGTCGACCAGGGCAAGCTGCGGGTCCTGACCATGCGGGCCGACCCGCCACCCCGCCGGTCGCTCCCGGTTGCCGACGCCAACCCCTGCGCGGTCGCCCGCTGCCGCACGGCCGACCACACCGTCGGGGCGGCCTGCTGCCGCGATCTCCAGATCGAGGTCCTCTGCGGCACCCGGAACCGGCATCTGGAAGCCCTGATTCGGCACCGGAAGAGCCCCTACCTCTGCAAAGTGAGCCGGGAGAGCCCCGAGACCCTCGGCGCCGAAATGATCTCGGCCTGCGGCTTCCTGGAGCCCGGCGGGGTGCTCTGTACCCTCCATGGCCGGCACCGACCGGACGGACGAACCGCCAAGCCGGATCTCTGCTTTACCTGGCCCACCCGGGACGATACCTACCACCCGAACTGCGCCTTCCACCCGGCATCCGGACAGGGTTGAGCGCGACGGTCGTAAGTGCATTCACAGCAACACGTTACGAAAAGGAACACGAGACAGCCTTCCGCCCTCCCCGGAGCGGCTAAATCCGCTCCGGGGTTAGATTTCGGTCGTTTCGTGGGGTGTGCAAGTTCTGATTGGCTCAGACGTCCCTATTGCCACTGTCGGAGACGCACGCCACCGGGAGGAGAGTCGGGATGACCGACGAACTGGAGCGCCTCTACAAAACCACTTACACGGCCGTCGTTCGGTTCCTGTACCGCAAGGTCTGGGATGCCGATCGGGCCGAGGATTTGGCGCAAGAGGTCTTCATCCGGGCCATGGCCCATCGCCCGGAAAAACCCCGTGCCTGGGTCTTTGCGGTTGCGGCCAACCTCGCTCGCGACGAAGCCCGGGCCGCGGTCCGCCGGAAGAAGCACCTGACCCTCCTCACCAACGACCCGCTCCCGATGTCGACGCCGGATCTGACGGCGGACGAGGTCATGGAGCAGGACGAACGCAAAGCCCAAGTCACCGAGGCGTTGGAGACCCTTTCCGCTCGGGATCGAGAAGTGCTGTTGCTGTGGGACGCGGGAATGAGCTACCCGGAAATCGCGGAGCAGACCGGACTCGCGGTGGGTGCCATCGGCACTACGCTGGCGCGGGCCCGCAAACGTCTGTTGGATGCCTATGACCGGATGGATGCAGGAAAACGACGCGCGGCACATTCCTGAGGACGAACTCCACGCGTATCTGGACCAGGCGCTGAGCCGGTCCCAATGCGTGGAGATCGAGTGCCATTTGGCGGAGTGCCGCCGCTGCCAGATCGAACGGGATCGGGCGGCGGCGGTGCGCGACCGCACCACGGCGTTGCTCGCCGAGTCGGCGCCCCGTCGAATCCACGCGCCCCCGCAGTTCGCC
>JAEUJH010000718.1 GCA_016794825.1 Gemmatimonadota bacterium | reverse complement strand
GAACTGGTTCGCCTCGATCAGGGCAAAGACGCCGTCGGCCACCCGCCGGACGTCGAACCAATCGGTCCCCGCGTCGACCCGCTCGAGCAGGGTGTTGGCCGTCCGGGGCAGGTCGGCGCACCAGGCTCCCGACGTCAGGGCGGCGGTGGGCGGGGGCGCGGGGGGCGCGGCCTCCGGCGTCGGTCCGCACGCCGCCACGCCGCCGATCAGAGCAAGCAGACCCACGAGGGTGCCGATTCGCATGACGATAAGGTCCCCGGCCGACGCGTCGATGTCAAACCGGAACCGGCTCGATCGAGTGCGTCCCTTGCGGCCAACCGGACCGATCACTAGGTTGCTCGCCTATGTCGATCATGACCGGCGCCAAGAAGACCACCATGAAGACCGCTCCCACCAAGGGCGGGAAGACCATGTGTGGCCTGCGGGGCGCGGTCGAGACGAGCTGAACGAACCTAGCTCAGGATCACCCGACGCCCCGCGCCCACCAAGCGCGGGGCTTCTTGTTTTCCGAAAGGAACGAAGACGCCCGTGACTCAGCGAATTCCCGTCGCCATCCTCGGCGCCACCGGCACCGTCGGCCAGAAGCTGATCCGGCTCCTCGACCAGCACCCCTGGTTCGAGATCGCCGCCCTCACCGCCTCCGATGCCAGCGCCGGACGGCGCTACGGCGACGTGGTCCGCTGGCGCGAAACGACCCCGCTGCCCGAGCGCGCCGCCCAGCTCGAGATCCTCCCGAGCCGGACGCCGCTCGACCTGCCGCTCGCCTTCTCCGCCCTCGACACCCAGGCCGCCGCCGAGATCGAGCCGCTCTGGGCCGGGGCGGGATCGCTGGTGGTGACCAACGCGAGCCCGTTCCGCCTCGAGCCCGACGTCCCCCTCGTCATTCCGGAAGTGAACGCCGATCATCTCGGCCTCCTCCCGACCCAGCGAGCCCGACGCGGCTGGAAGGGCGGCATCGTCGCCAACCCGAACTGCACCACCACCGGCCTGGCCCTCGTCCTCGCGCCGCTCCACCGACGGTTCGGGGTCGAGAAACTCTTCGTCTCGACCATGCAGGCCATCTCCGGCGCCGGCTGGCCCGGCGTCGCCTCCCTCGACATCGTCGGCAACGTGGTGCCCTACATCGCCAACGAGGAGGAAAAGGTCGAGCGCGAAACCCGGAAACTCCTCGGCGCCCTCCAGGGCTCGGCCATCGCCGAGGCCCCGACCGTCGTCAGCGCGCACACCAACCGCGTTCCGGTCATCGACGGGCACACCGAAACGGTGTCGGTCGGGTTCGCCACCCCAGTTTCGCCCGATCAAGTGGCGGAGGCGTTGGCGTCCTGGCGCCCGGATCCGGCCATTGCCGCGCTGCCGTCGACCCCCGCCCAACCGGTGCTGGTCGACCCCCGGCCCGATCGGCCCCAGCCGCGACTCGACCTCGACGCCGGCCGCGGGATGAGCGTCACCGTGGGCCGGATCCGCCCCTGTCCCCTGCTCCAGATCCGCCTGGTGCTCCTGAGCCACAACACCGTGCGCGGCGCGGCCGGCGCCACGATCCAGAACGCCGAACTGCTGGTGGCGAGAGGAGTCGTGGCGCGATGATCGTCTCCAAGTTCGGCGGCACCTCCGTCGGCGACGCGGCCGCCATCCGGCGGCTGGCCGGCATCGTCGCCGCCCGCCAGCCCGAGCGGCCGGTCGTCGTCGTCTCCGCCCTGTCCAAGGTCACCGACGCGCTGCTCGACCTCGAACGCGCTCCGGATCACGCCGCCGTCACCGCCCGGCTGGCGGCGCTGCGCGACCGCCATCGGACCGTCGCCACCGATCTCGGCCTCGATGGCGCGGCGACCGAACAGCTCGAACGCGACCTCGTGGCCCTCGATGCCTGGGTCACGCCCCGCATCGGCCACGCCTGGTCCGCCGCCGACCGGGACTTCCTGGTGAGCCACGGCGAACTCTGGAGTTCGCGGCTCGTCACTGCGGCCCTGGCCGCCCAGGAGCTCCCGGCCGTCTGGTTCGACGCCCGGCGCGTCATCGCCACCGACTCGCAGTTCGGCCAGGCCGTCCCGAATCCGGCCGAGATTCGTCGGCGGGCCGCCCGCCTGATCGCGCCGATTCTCGATGGCAACGAGATCCCGGTCACCCAGGGGTTCATCGGATCCGACGCGGAGGGGTGGACCACCACGCTGGGCCGCGGCGGCTCCGACTACACCGCGTCGCTCCTCGGCGCCGCCCTCGACGCCGCCCGGGTCGAAATCTGGACCGACGTCGACGGGATCCTCACCGCCGACCCCCGACTCGTGCCGGATGCCCGTCGGCTGCCGGAGGCGAGCTATCACGAAGCCGCCGAACTCGCGGCGTTCGGCGCCAAGGTCCTCCACCCGGCCACGCAGCTGCCACTGGTCGAGGCGGGCATTCCCTGCTGGGTCCTCAACTCCTTCGCGCCCGACCGGGAAGGAACCCGGATCGTCGCGGGCGCCCGCCCCGCCCCGATCACCGCGACCTCGCCGGTCCGTTCGATCGCCTGGAAGAAGGGGATTACCGTCATCAACGTGCGGGCGCCGCGGAGCTTCGAGGCGGTCGGCTTCCTCCAGCAG
>JAEUJH010000720.1 GCA_016794825.1 Gemmatimonadota bacterium | reverse complement strand
TCCGCCATCCGGATGACCCACTCGGACAGGTCGCGACCGTCGATGATCTGGGCCGGGTCGGTGGGATTGCCCGGGGCCAGGACCTCGCCGCCCCGCTCGACCCGGGTGGCCCAGTAGGTAAAGCGGTCGAAGTCGTCGCGCGGTCCGACGATCAGGCCCGGTCGGATGATCGTTGTCTTGCCGGGCCACCAGCGCTCCGCCTCCTTCTCGGCCAGCGCCTTCAGGGCGCCGTAGTCCTCGAAGTGCGGCGCGGTCAGCTGCCGGATGTCCATCGGGTCGGTGTTCTTCTTCCAGGCATCGACCGGCGCGTTCTCGGCGGGCGGCTCGGCTGGGTCGCCGTAGACGGAGATGGTCGAGATGAAGATGAACCGGGGCGCGGCCTTGGCGAGGACCTGGGCGGCGTCCCGGATCCAGCGGGGCAGGGCGTTGGGGATGTCGATGACGACGTCCCACGATTTCCCGTTGAGCGAGGCGAGGTCCCCGGTCACCCGGTCGCCCTGAAGCCGCTCCACCCCCGCGGGGAGGTCGGTCTGCCGCCGGTTTCGGTTGAAGACCGTTACCTGGTGTCCGCGTGCTGCCGCGTATGCCACGTGGGACGGGCCCGTGAACCCGGTACCGCCGAGGATCAGGATCCGGAGGCCGGAGCCGCGTCGCCGCAGGAACCCCGGCGCGCCGATCCTGGTGACGGCGGTGTTCGGCGCGGCCCCGATGGCGGCGGCGGTGGTGGCGAGTTGCACGAAGTCTCGGCGAGTCGGCATGGATCGTCCCCGGTTCAGTCGATTGGTCCGGAGGAACGAAGCACCCGCGGCGGGGCGCTCGCTTGTACGATATTGGCCGCGGTACCAAACGGGGCACTTGGCGGTGTCGGATCCCGCCGGCAATGGCCCAGTCGGGGTTGCCGGGGTGCCCTCCGCGCGGTAGCCTAACTCGGGATGACCAAGCCCATCGTCGCGTTCTTCCTCCTGGCCTACGCGTCCACGTGGGCCTTGCTGCCGCTTATCCGGTTCTCGCTGGTGTTTGCGCTGCTGGGCTTGTTCGGTCCGGCGGCGGCCGCGCTGGTCGTGGTCGGGGTGACCCGGGGACGTCCCGGAGTGCGGCAACTGCTGCGGTCGCTCACGATCTGGCGTGTCGGCATCGGTCCGTGGGCGGTCGCCATCGGGTTGCCGATTGCTCTCTCGGCATTGGCGGCCCTGATCGGGGCGGTTGGGTCGGGGCCCGTCCAGCTCAGCCTCGCCCCGATCGCGCCGGTGTCGGTCGTGTTGTTCGTGCTCGTCGTGGGCGAGGAGCTCGGCTGGCGTGGGTTCGCTCAGCCCGAGTTGGAGCGGGCGTGGGGAATGGTCGGGGCCGCGTTCGTCGTGGGGATCCTCTGGGGCTTCTGGCATCTCCCGCTGTTCTTCATGGAGGGAACGCCGCAGCGGGACGTTCCGCTCGGGGCCTTTCTGCTGTTCACGACGGCATTTTCGGTGGTGGCCGCCCGGCTCGGTCATCGCACCGGAGGGAGCGTCCTCCTGGCCACCATCTTCCACGGGACCTTCAACATGGTGACGGTCCTGGCGACCGGGCTGTCGGCCGAGACCCGATGGTGGCTGGTGGCGGGAGGTTGGGCCGTCGTCGCGGCCGGGGCGGCACGGCCCCGGCGCGCGACGACCCCTGCGCGCGAGCGTTAGGAACTACGAGGACGCTTCCGGCCACTGCTGCGTCACGCAGTGAATGGCGCCAAGCCCCCAGACGAGGTCGGTACAGTCGATCGGGATGATGGTCCGGTCCGGGAAGCACCGCGCCAGGGCCGCGGCCGCCACGTCATCCTGCTCCGGATCGTAGGCGGGCATCAGCACCGCGCCGTTGGCCACGTAGAAATTGGCGTAGCTCGCCGGCAACCGCTGATCGCCCTCGTACATCGGACGGGGCATCGGCAGGGTGATGATGTCCAGCGCCCGGCCGTCCTGATCGGTCATCCGGGCCAGCCGCTCCAGGTTTTCCTGCAGGGGGCGGTAGTTCCGATCGGCTGGATCCTCCTCCACCACGGTCACCACCGTCTTCGGGTTGACGAACCGGGTCAGGTCGTCGACGTGGCCGTCGGTGTCGTCGCCCTCGATCCCGTCGCCGAGCCAGAGGAAATGATCGACGCCGAGGTAGTCGTGGAGGTACTCCTCGATCTGCCCCTTGGAGAGCGTCGGATTGCGGTTCGGGTGGAGGAGGCAGGCCTCGGTCGTGAGCAGGGTGCCCAGGCCGTTGACGTCGATCGATCCGCCCTCCATCACGATACCCGGATGAACGACCGGAATGCCGAACTTGGCCCCGATCAACGTCGGGATCCGATCGTCGTCCTCGAACGGCGGATACTTGCCGCCCCAGGCGTTGTAGCCCCAGTCGACGATCAGTTGCTCGATCCGGCCGTTTCGGGGCCGCTGCACGAAGATCGGGCCGTGGTCCCGGCACCAGGCGTCGTTGGTCGGATGGCGGTGGAAGAACACGTTGACGTCCGGAACGCCGGCCCGAGCCAGCGCCGCCCGGGCCCCCGCCTCCAGCTCGGCCGTGCCGACGTTGATGTGGACTTCCTCGCGAGGGGCCAGGTGTCGGACCATCTCCGCGAACACGGCTGGCACCGGCTCGAACTTGTCGGGCCAGCTCGACTCTCGATGAGGCCAGCTGAGCCACGTCCCCCGGTGCCGGGCCCACTCCGCCGGCATCCGGAACCCGGCGTCGGCTGGCGTCTCCTGATAACCGGGCATCCCTCCCGGCGGGCTATTCACGGTCGAGGAATCGTTTGGTGAGGTCGCCGTAGGCGTCGACCCGGCGGTCCCGGAGGAAGGGCCAGTGGGTTCGGACCACGTCCACCTGGCCAAGGTCGCAGGGAACGATCAGGGTCTCTTCGCCCGTACCGGCCTTGGCGAGGAGGCGGCCGTTCGGGTCCGCCACGAAACTCCCGCCCCAGAACTCGATTCCGCCGGCGTCAGTCGTCTCGAGGCCCACCCGGTTGACCGAGGCCACGAAGGCGCCGTTGGCCACGGCGTGCGAGCGCTGGATCGTCTCCCACGCGGCCTGCTGCCGCTCCCCGTACTCCGCCTTTTCGGGCGGGAGCCAGCCAATGGCGGTGGGATAGAAGAGAATCTCGGCCCCGGTCATGGCGGTCAGGCGCGCCGCCTCCGGGAACCACTGATCCCAGCAGATCAGGACCCCGATCCGGCCGAATCGGGTGTCCCACGCGCGGAAGCCCAGGTCGCCCGGGGTGAAGTAGAACTTCTCGTAGTACTGGGGGTCGTCCGGGATGTGCATCTTCCGGTACTTGCCCAGGTAGGTGCCGTCGGCGTCGAGGATGGCCGCCGTATTGTGGTAGAGTCCCTCGGCCCGCTTTTCGAACAGCGAGGCGATGATCACGATGCCGAGTTCCTTGGCCAGGTCGGCCATGACCTGGGTGCTGGGGCCCGGAATCGACTCCGCCAGGGCAAAGAACTTGTGGTCCTCGGTCTGGCAGAAGTAGGGACCGAGGAAGAGCTCCTGGAGGCAGACGATCTGGGCCCCGCGGGCGGCGGCGTCGCGGACCCGGTCGATGGCCTTCTTCAAGTTGGCCTTCGGGTCCTCGCCGATGGTCATCTGCGGGAGGCCGAGCGTCACGGTGCGGGATGTCATGGGCTCAAATCTAACGGCGGCCGACCGGTCTTGAATGGGTCGGCTGGTGCCCGGATCGGCGCCCTCCCGTCGCGCTCGGCCACCGGGTATCATCCGGCCCCTATGCGCCGCCTCCTCGTCGTGGGCCTCCTGGGCCTGGCTGCCGCCACGCCGGCCTCGGCCCAGCGGGTCCTCTGGAAGAACCTGGTCACCGTCTACGGCGACAACACCGAGTTCTTCACCCCCTATCGCGAGGGCGAGACCATCCTGGGCGGCCAGTTCGCGAGCCGCCTGGTGGTGGAACCGGCTGACCAGTACGCCGTCCATCTTGGCGTCTTCGGCGACGTCCGCTGGGGTTCGGAGGAGTTCCTCGACCGGGTCCGCCCGATTCTCGCCTTCCGCTACCGCACCGCCCACTCGCTCGGCGTCATCGGCACGCTCGAAACCGATCGTCGCCACGGCTTCCTCGACGCCCTGGCGGTCAGCACCCAGGAACTGACCCGCCCGATCGAATACGGCCTCCAGTGGATCGAGCGGCGGCGCTGGTGGGAGGCCGAGGCGTTCATCAACTGGCAGGCGCTCAATACCCCGGCGCAGCGGGAGGTCTTCGACTTTGGCGGCGTGGCGCGGGTTCGCCCCGTGCGGCAGGTCACCATCGAGGGCCAGCTCCACGGTCTCCACCACGGTGGTCAGCTCTTCAGCGCCGACGTGCCCGTCACCAACAACGCCGCCTCCGCCCTCGGCATCATCCTGGCCGATACACTCCGCCCCGTCGGGCGGGTGTCGCTCGCTGCCTATCGGCTCCGCAGCACGGGCAACATCGATCCCGACGCCCCGTCCGATCGGCCCCGTCGCGGGCGCGGAACCCTGCTCCGGATCGGCGTCGAGCCCGCGCGCGGGCTCGAGGTGTTCGGCCTCCACTGGCGGGGCCGGGACTTCCTGTCGCAGGAGGGCGACAATAACTACAATTCGGTCGGCCTCGATCAGGACTTTTATCGGGCCCGTAGGAAGTACTTGGAGATCGGAGTGGTCCGGCGGGGGCGGCTCGACGGCGGGGTCGAACTCGACGCGGAGTTCCGATTCCACCGCATCGACGACGAGCCGAGTATCGCCATCGAGGGCACCTCCTGGGAGTATTCCTACCGGCTCGTGGTGCGCACGCCGTTTCAGTTCCTGCTCCGGTAACGCAGATCAAAGGAGTCGTTATGGTGGTCGGGTTTCTCCTCCTCGCGGTCATGCAGCAGCAACCCCCGGCCGCGTCCGGCGCCCGGTTGGAAATCTCCCCGGCGCAGGCGGAGTTGCAGGTCGGGCAGACGCTGCAGATGTCGGCCCGCGTGCTCGACGCCAAGGGGGCCGCGGTCCCCGGCGTCAAGGTGATCTGGTTCGGGGGCGGCGACGGCAGCGTCGACTCGACTGGGGTCGTTCGCGGCGGCTTCCGCGGATATGTCAACGTCGTCGCCATGGCGGTCGTGCCAGGCAGCGGCCGCGTCTCGGAGCAGGTCCGGGTCCGGATCACGCCCGCGCCGGCCGCCCGCCTCGAGTTGGCGGTGAGTTCGCTCAAGCTGGCCGTCGGGTCGCGGTACTCGCTCACCGGAACGCCCAAGAGCGTCAACGACGACATCCGCTACGATCCGATCACCTACGCGTCGAGCGCGCCCGCCGTGGTCGCCGTCACCCCCGACGGGCGGCTGCAGGCCCTCCGGGCCGGATCGGCCACCATCACCGGGTCGGCCGGGTCGGCCACCGCGCGGGTGGCGGTGGAAGTCGTGGCTGCCGTTCCCGCCTCGGTAACGCTGAGCCCCGCCACCACGTCGGTGCGGACCGGTGACGTGGTCCGGTACACGGCAACGGTCAAGGATCGCGCTGGCCGGGTCATTGAAGGTCTGACGCCCCGCTGGTCCGTGGCCGCGGTCGGGCCCACGGCCGCCGGGCAGATCGATGCCCAGGGTGCCTTCGTGGCCGAAGAGCAGGGCACCTACACCGTGTCCGCCTCGGTCGGCACCGTCACCGCCGATGCCACCGTCAACGCCAGCCCCCGTCACGTGGGCCGCGGCATCGAGGTCGTGGGCCGGGTGCCGATCAAGGAGCGGGGCGCCGAGGTCTGGCCCCATCCGAACGGGAAGTGCGTCTACTACAGCACCATCTCCGACCGGCTCTACGCCATCGACGTCACCGATCCGGCCAAGCCGGTCATTGCCGATTCGATCGTCATCGACGCCCGGCTGATCAACGACGTGATGACCACCGAGGACGGCAAGTACGGCGTCTTCTCGCGCGAGGGCGCCTCGAACCGGAAGAACGGGATCGCCATCTTCGACGCGTCCGACGCCTGCCATCCGAAAGTCATCGCCGACTACACCGCCACCGTGTCGGGCGGGGTGCACTCGGCGTTCGTGTATCAGGGGCACGTCTACCTCACCGACGACGCCACCGGGTCGATGCGGGTCATCAGCATCAAGGACCCCCGCAACCCGCGCGAGGTCGGCCGGTGGCAGACCAGCCAGACCGAGCACGGTCGCTACGTGCACGACATCGACGTCAAGGACGGGCTCGCGTACCTCTCCTACTGGAACGACGGGCTCAACATCGTCGACGTCGGCAACGGCATCAAAGGCGGGACGCCAGAAAAGCCGGTCCTGGTGTCGCAGCTCAAGTACGACCTCAACCATCTCTACCGCCGCGTCGACGACATGTACGGCCTCGGCGCCCGGGGCACCCACACCTCGTGGCGTCACAAGAACTACATCTTCATCGCCGACGAGGTCTACGCGGCCAAAGCGGCCAAGGGGCACGAGGACGGCAATGATCTGACCTGGGGCCGCCTCCAGGTGGTCGACGTGTCCGACATCACCAAGCCGAAGATCGTGGCCTGGTACGAGCCCACCGACGGGGGCGTCCACAACGTCTGGGTGGCGGGCGACTCGCTCTACATGGGCGCGTATCAGGGCGGTGGCCGGGTGGTGGACGTGTCCGGCGAGCTCAAGGGCGACCTCCTCCGTCAGGGCCGCGAGATCGCCTGGTTGTTCACCGCCGATTCGGCGGGTTCCCGGCCGCGGGCCACGTTTACCTGGGGCGCGGTGGTCAAGGACGGGCTGATCTACTTCAACGACATCAACACGGGGCTCTGGATCACCCGCCTCGAGAAGAAAGAGCGGCCCGTGCCCTGAGCGGGCCGGCGGGTCGGAAGTGAAGCGGGGGCGGGGCCGAGTCGGCGCCGCCCCCGTGTGCTTTTGCGCGGCTCCGGTGATGTGGTCCTCCGGGCGGGAGAGAAGGGAAATTCGTCAGGGAACCGGCCTGACCGTCAGCGTAGCCCGACCGGTCGAACCCGGCCAGCTGACCACCTCCGCCACCCCCTGGACCGTGCGGTCGAATCCCTTTTCGGACTTGGCAACCGTGTCGATCGGATACCGCCAACGTTCGGCGTCCGGCGCCGAGATCTCGACCCGTCCCGCCAGCGACAGCTCGACCACGAACCGGGTGTCCGCCCCGGCCGGTTCCCATCGATAGGTGGCGACGATCGTCCCGTCCGCCTCGAAGCGGATCGACTTGTCGAGGCCGTCCATCCGCAGCGCCACCGTCACCTGAGTCCGGTCGGACTCGACCGCCGCGGTTGCCCGAGCGGTGGTCCAGGTCCGGAGGGCCGCTCCGTCGGCCACGTTGGCCTCGGGATGGTCGTCGCCGGCCGGGAGCAGCCACTCCTGGAGAATGGCCCGCGGGGCGGCGTCGAACCGGGGGAGTTCCTCGAGGGTCAGCTGGTTTTCGAGG
>JAEUJH010000710.1 GCA_016794825.1 Gemmatimonadota bacterium | reverse complement strand
TCGGATTTCCCGGCGGACTCGCTGGTCGATCTCGTCGACGCCCTCGCCGACCCGATCGCGAACATCCTCGAGCCGGCGGCGGAGCCGGCGCCGGGTGTCGCGGCCCGGCGCGGGGGCAAACAGCAGGGCCACGGTGGCGCCAAGGAGGGCGCCGACCAGGAGGCCCAGCCCGAAGCTGCCTCGTCCGGCCGCCGGTGGGCCCGCGGTGGCTTCCGGTTCGTTGTCCATGAAGAGAACCTAACCACACTCACGATCCGCGGCAAAAGGCCGGACCGCCGTCCCTGCTTGACTTCAGTCGGCCGGTGGGGAGTAATTGCGTCAGTGGGCACGTTCAATCGCACGTCGCGTCGGGCTCGAAGACGATGAAGCCGCCCCGGCCCGAGGATTCGATCCGTGGCGTCGCCGACGCTTTGCCCCCCTCCGTCCCGGCCAATCCAGTCCTCGCGCTCCCGGATGACTGGCTCGACCTCAACCCCGGCATCGTCGTCATCCTCGATCCGGCGGGCCGGGTGCTGCGGGTCAATCCGGCCTTCGAACGGCTGACCGGCTTCCAGGCGGCCGAAGTCGTCGGATCCGACTGGTTCACGACTTTCATCCCCGACCCGCACCGAGCCCGGATCGCCGCAGTCTTCCGCCAGTCGTCGGAAGGCATCCCGACCAAAGGCGTCATCAACCCGATCATCACCCGATCTGGCCAGGAACGGGAGATCGAGTGGTACGACCGAGCCCTCCGCGGGCCCGGCGGAGACCTGCTCGCGATCATCGCGTTCGGGCAGGACGTGACCGAGCGAGTGGAAGCGGAACGCGAACGGGAGGCCGCCCGCCATCGGCGCCAGGCCCGGCTCGATGCGATTCCGATCACCGTCGCCGTGCTGGCCGTGGACGGCACCGTTCGGGAGATCGACCAGCGGACCTTGGCGGAGGCCGGCGACGACGCCAACGCCATCATCGGACATCCCCTCTGGGAAACGCCGTGGTACCGGGCCACCGATGGCGGTCACCAGGTGCGGGAAGCCATTGAGCGGGTGGCACGGGGCGACCGGGCCCGGATCGAGGTTCTGGCCCGAACCGCCGACGGCGGTCAGACCACGATGGACGCCACGTTCACGCCGATCGCCGGTCCGGACGGCCGGGTCATCGAGATCGTCACGACCGGAATCGAAGTGGATGAGCGCCGGGCGGTCGAACGAGAGGTTCTGGTAACCAAAGCCCGGCTCGAAGCGAGCGAGGCCCGACTTCGCGAGGCGCAACGCGTCGCCCAGCTCGGAAGTTGGGAACTCGACATGGCCACCGGCGCCCTGTTCTGGTCGGACGAGATCTTCCGGATCTTCGAGATCGACAAGGACCGATTCCCCGCGTCGTACCGTGGTTTCCTCGATCTGGTCCACCCGGACGACCGGGCCGCGGTCGATCGGGCGTACCAGGACTCGGTCGCGCGACGCGAGCCCTACCAGATCACCCACCGTCTGCTCTTTCCCGACGGACGGGTCAAGGTCGTCGACGAACGCGGCCTGACCCACTACGCCGATGACGGTACACCCCTCCGTTCGGTCGGGACGGTCCAGGACGTCACTGAGCGGCTTCGGACGATCGAGCGGCTCCGAGCCTCCGAACAGCGATACGAGCGGGTCGTGCGCCACATCAGTGACGCCCTCGTCATCGACGACCAGGACGGCCGGGTGGTCTTCGCCAACGACCGCTTCCATCAGCTTTTCGGGATGCCGGCTGAGGCACTCGGCGGGGTCGCCATCGAGGATTTCCTCGCGCCAGACGATTCGCCCGCGTTTCGGGCCCGGCGGAGGGACATGCTGGCCGGGCGGAGCGCGCCCGTCCGAGGCGAGCACCTGGCCCGGCGACACGACGGCACCCGACTCTGGGTGGAGATCGAAACGACCGCGATCATCGAAGAGGGTGTGGCCGTTGGAACCCAGTCGGCGATCCGCGACGTGACGGACCGGAAGCTCACGGAAGACGCCCTCCGCTTCCTCTCGACCCGATCGGCCCGGGTCGCCGGCGCGGGGGCGTTCGACGAACTCGCCGGCCACCTCGCCCGCCTGGGTGGGGGCGACTTTGGATTCGTGGTTGCGTACTCATCGGGGGCCCCGCGGGCCCGACGGGTCGGAACCTGGCACCGGGACCCCGTCGCCATCGCGGCCGAGTTCGACCCGGCTGACAGCCCGGCCGACCACCTTCGGGATGGCGCCGTGCTGGTCGTGGCGGATCGGGTCACCGAGGTCTTTCCGGAATGCCGGCGGCTCCAGGCGGCCCCGGTCCGCGGCTACGCCGCCGTCTCCCTGGTCGACGGCCGGGGGCGCTCGATCGGCTACCTCGGGTTTGCCAGTCGGGGGCCGCTCGCGATGCCGGATCGGGCCGAGGCTCTCCTCCGCCTCTTCGCCGGCCCGGTCGCGGCCGACCTCGATCGGCTGCGCACCGAGGCACGGTTCGCCAACCTGTTCGAGTCGTCCACGGACGGCATTCTGTTCGTCAACGACGCCGGCACGGTCGTCGCCTGCAACCGTCGCGCCGAGGAGCTGTTCGGATACGATCGCCACGCCCTCGTCGGGGCCGAGCTCGATCAACTGGTCCCCGAGCGCCTCCGGCCCCGCCACGCCACGGCCCGCCGGGCGTTCTTCGCGACCGGAGCATCACGGCCGATGGGCCTCTTCGGCGAGCGACTCGCGGGCCTCCGGGTCGATGGAACCGAGTTCCCCGTGGACATCAGCCTGGTCGCCCTCGACGCGGATGAGGGCCCCCTGGTCGTCGCCACCGTACGGGACACATCAGCCAAGGTCGAAGCGGAGCGGGAGCGGCGGTTTCTGGAAACCCAACTGCTGCAGGACCAGAAGTTGAAGGCGATCGGGACCCTGGCCGCGGGAATCGCCCACGACTTCAACAATATCCTGACCGGAATCCTCGGGGCCGCGGAATTGGCGGAAGGGGATCGAGAGGCCCCGCCTCGGGTGCGGGAGTGGCTGCGCGAGATCAAGGGTGCCGGCCGACGGGCCGCGGACCTGGTGAATCAGATTCTCGCGTTCAGTCGGCAACAGCCCCCGAGCCGCTCGGAGGTCTCGCTCCGTTCGCTCATCGACGAGGTGGTCCGGCTCCTTCGCGCTTCGATCCCGGCCGGCGTGGAGATCCGGACCCGCCTGGCCCCCGACGCACCGGCCGTCGAGGGGGATGCCAGCCAGCTCCACCAGGTCCTGATGAACCTCTGTACCAACGCCTGGCAGGCGATGCCGGATTACCAGGGTCGGATCGACATCGAGTTGGCGCGGGTGGACCTCGGACCCCAGGTCCGACCAGCCGGCCTCGCGTCAGGGATCCAAGCGTCGGTGACCATTCGGGACAGCGGGGCCGGCGTCGACCCCGCCATCATCGAGCGGATCTTCGATCCGTTCTTCACTACCAAGCCGGTCGGCAAGGGCACCGGCCTGGGACTCTCCGTGGTCCACGGGATCGTCAAGAGTCATGGGGGCTCGATCAGCGTCCAGAGCGAGCCTGGGGTTGGAACGACGTTCCGGATTCTCCTGCCCGCGGCCCCGGCTCACGGCGGCGCGTCCGCGACCCCCCGCGGCCGTTCCGGCCTTCCCCAGTCGGAACCCAGGGCCCGGGTCCTGTACGTCGACGACGAGGATCTCCTGGTTTCGATCGCCGTGGAGGTCCTCCGCGCGAGCGGCTACGTCGTGACCGGAGTCGTT
>JAEUJH010000706.1 GCA_016794825.1 Gemmatimonadota bacterium | reverse complement strand
CGGAAGGGCCAGCGCCGTCGCGCCGAGGCCGATGGCGCCCTGGCGCGGGTTGTCGATCACCGTGTTCACGACGATGGCGAACCCGGACAGCACGAAGAGCAGGGGAGTGACCGGATAGCCCGGCACCCGGAACGGCCGGGGTACGTCGGGCTGCTTGCGACGGAGGGCGATCACCGCCAGGCCGGCCAGGGCGTAGAACACCCAGCCGACGAACACCACGTAGCTGAGGAGGACTTCGAACGTCCCGGAAGCCGCGAGGACCGCCGACCAGATCGCGGCGGCCACGATGGCCACGGCCGGCGTGCCGAACCGCTCGCTGATCCGGCCCATCGGCGCGAAGAACACGCCGTCCCGCGCCATGGCGTAGTACACCCGGGCGGACATCATCGCGTTGCTCTGGGCGGCCGTCAGCATCGACACGATGATCGGGATCGTGATCGCCTTGCCCCAGGCCGGCCCGAGGGATTCCCGGGCGGCGTCGGCCGCGACCCGGGTCGAGCCCATGACGCCGGCCGGTCCCAGGCCGGCCACGTACGCCAGCGAGGCGAGGACGTAGATGACGATCAGGGCCAGGGTCCCGAGCGCCAGGCCCCGGGGGAAGTTCCGCTGGGGTTCGATCGTCTCGCCGGCGATGAAGGTCAGGTACTGCCAGCCCTCGTAGGCCCACAGGACCGAGACCAAGCCGATGCCCGCGGTCGTGAGGAGGCTCGGCGACACGGCTTCAGGCCAGACCCGATCGACCTGTTGGAACCCCGAGCCCAGGGTCGGGAGAGCCACGATCAGCAGGACGATGGCCCCGACCTTGAGCACGGTGCCGATGTTGATGAGGCGGGCGCTCTGCCCCGTCCCGAAGACGTTGACCAGGGCCACCGCGAGCGCGATGACGACCGCCACCACGGTTCGGACCCCCGGCGTCATCGGAATCCACTCGGCGAGATAGGCGGTGGAGGCCACCGCCAGCGTGGCGACGGTGCCCGATCCGATGACCACGAACAGCGTCCACCCGTAGGCGAACGCGACCGCCTGGCCGAAGGCGTCCCGCAGGTAGAGGTACAGTCCCCCGGCCTTCGGGTTCATCGCCGACAACTCGGCGTAGCTCAAGGCCCCGAGGAACGACAGCACCCCGCCCACGATCCAGATCATCGTGGCGACCCCGACGGAGCCGCCGGAGTTCCGGAGGACGGCCGTGGGCACCAGGAAAACGCCCGAGCCGATGACCGCCCCAACGGTCAGGGTGGCGACGCTCCGCGCCGTGAAGACCGGCTTGAGGTCCGCCATCTACCATCGACCCCGGTCGCCGACTCGCTCGATGACGCGGCCGAGGCGCTCGGCCGCGTTGTGCCAGTTCCGCTCCACGGCCGCCTTGGCCGCGGTCGCGTCACCCTGCTCGATGGCGGCGATGATCACCTCGTGCTCGGCCACCGAGGTGGCGATCTCCCCGGCCAGATAGCTGACGTAGAGGCGCTCGTACCGCTCGGCCTGCGGCTTGACCGACCCGTGAAGGAGGCGGAGCCGCGGCCCGGCGGCGACTTCGACACACCGTTCGTGGAAGCGCTCGTCGAGATCCCAGAGCCGATTGTGGTCGGGCCGGCCGGATTGGGCCGCTTTCCGGAACTCATTGTTGATGGTCGTCAGTTCCTTGGCGAGCGCCAGGCGCTTCGGGGTCGGGAGCGCGGCGGCATTCGCCGCGGCGAGCGCCTCGAGCTGGCCGACGATGTCGAACAGCTCGGCCGCGTCGTCCCCGGTCAGGGGAGCCACGGTCGGACGGGACTGCCGCATCGACGGGCTGTCGACGATGTAGCCCTCCTGCTGGAGGCGCTGGAGAGCCCCGCGCACCGGCGTTCGGCTGACTCCGAATCGGGTCGCGATGTCCGTCTCCACCAACCGGCTCCCCGGGGCGAGCCGGCCATGGACGATCAACTCCCGGAGCTGCTCGTAGACTTGCTTGGGCCGGTCGATCCGCGTTGCCGGCTTCGATCCCCGCTTCGTGACGGTCATCGATTCCATCCCGTCCACCCCGGACCCCGGACCAGCCGGCCCGGCTTGGCGTTGGTGTGCTTGCCGTCGGTGACCACGGCCTGACCGTTGACGAGGACCTGTTCGACCCCGACCGACAGCTGATGCGGGACCTCGAACGCGGCTCGATCGATGATGGTGTTCGGGTCGAACACGATCACGTCGGCGTACGCGCCCGATTCGAGGATACCCCGGTCCCGGATGAAGAGCCGGCGGGCCACGGCCGACGTCCCCTTCCGGATCGCTTCCTCGAGGGAAATCACCTTCTGCTCGCGGACGTAGCGGCCGAGGAGTCTCGGGTAGTTGCCGTAGGCGCGGGGGTGAGCCAGGAGCCCGCCGGTGCTGTCCGGGTTCATCCCGTCGGCGTCGGTGCCCCACTTGATCCAGGGCTGCCGGATCTGGAGCGGGAGCTTGGACTCCGTCATCATGTGGAAGATCGCGCCGATCGCGGCGTTCTCGGCCAGGACGATCTCGAACAGGGCGTCGGGCCAGTCCATCTTCATGGCCCGCGCGATCGCGTCCAGCCGCTGCCCCTCGTACCGCTTCAGTTCGGCCTTGGTGAAGCCGACCACCTGGACCATCCCGGGGCCGCCCAGGGTGCAGAGGCCCTCGTTGTCGCCCACCGGCGCGAGGATCTCGGCCTTGATCCGGGCCCGGGTGGCCGGGTCGCGGAGGTTGTCGAGCAGCTTGCCGTCGGCGGCAGCCCAGGGCGGCGCGCAGGCCGCGAGCGCGGTGCCGCCCGCCGTGTAGAGGTACATGTCGGCCGTCACGTCCTGGCCGGCCGCCCGAGCGGAGTCGATCTTGGCGATCGCGAGCGGCATCTTGCCCCAATTCTTGGTGCCGCTGGCCTTGAGGTGGAAGACCTCGACCGGCACGCCCCCTTCCTTGCCGATCCGGATCGCCTCGTCGAGCGCTTCGAGGAACCGGTCCGCCTCCGACCGCATGTGGGTGATGTAGACCCCGCCGAACGGTGCCATCACCTTCGAGAGTTCGATCAGCTCTTCGGTCGAGGCGTAGTTGGCCGGCGGATAGATCAGCGCGCTGGCAATCCCGAGGGCGCCGTCCTCCATCGCGTTCCGGACGACGGCCCGCATCGAGTCGAGTTCCGCGGCCGTGGCGGGGCCCTGCGCCTCGCCCTTGGCGTAGACTCTCGGGGTGGCCGCCCCGAGGAACGAGGCCACGTTCTGCGAGGTGCCGTGCTTTTCCATGGCCTCGAGCCAGGCGTTGAACCCCCGAGGCCCGCGGAACTGCTCGAGCACCGGCTTCATGACCGCCTCGTACCCGGCCGCGGAGGCGATGATCTTGTCGTTCGACGGGGCCGGGGTGGCACCCTCGCCCAGGACGGCCGTCGTGATGCCCTGGGTCACGCTCGAGATCACCCGGCCGTCGCCGATCGTGAACGCCTGGACCGACTGGGCCTGGATGTCGATGAAGCCGGGCGCCACGACCTTGCCGGTCGCGTCGATCCGGCGGGTCGCCGCGGCCTTCGCCAGCATGCCCGGGGGGGTGATGCGGGCGATCCGATCGCCGCTGATGGCGAGGTCGCCATGGAACCACGGGTTCCCGGTGCCATCGATGATCTTGCCGCCCGAAATGATCACGTCATACTGACGATCCCCCTCCGCGCCGGCTCCCTCGGGAGGCGCCGGCGGCTGACAGGCCGCGGCCACGAGGAGCGACAGAACGGGGAGCGCAAACCGGTGATGAACCATCGGTGAGCCTCGGCAGGTTGGCGAAAGGGAAGGCGGGCCGCGGGACAGGGTGCGCGACCGAAGAACAGAATTGTATACAACTCTACACCGGGCTCCGGCTTCCGCAAGCCGGCCGATTCGGGCTGGCGGAACCGGCCCCGGAAACCTATCGTTCGCCTATCCGTAGATAGACTATGTATGCGGTCCCGGGCTCCGCCGACACCCCCGAGGCTCCATGAACGCCTTGCTCTCCCTCTGGCGCCGACTCCGATTCCTGCTTCGCCGCTCGGCCGCCGACGCCGCTCTCGGTGAGGAAATCGCCTTTCACCTCGAGCAACGGACCGCGGAGCTGATCCGGTCCGGATACCCCGCCGCCGAGGCCTCCGCCCGGGCCCGCCGAGAGTTCGGCAACCCCACCGCGCTCCGCCAGGCCAGTCGAGAGGTCTGGATCGGATCGGCCCTCGACCTGATCGGCCGCGACGTCCGGGTCGCGATCCGGTCGATGGCGCGGAGCCCCGGATTCTCCGCCGCGGCGCTCGCGACCCTTGCCCTCGGCATCGGGGGCGCGGTGACGGTGTTTGC
>JAEUJH010000672.1 GCA_016794825.1 Gemmatimonadota bacterium | reverse complement strand
TCCTCGGTCCGCCGGACCAACCCGCTCAAGGCAGCCGCGGCCACTCGGCCCGCCACCGACACCGACGCGGGCTGGTTCGGCAGTTCGAGCCGGACCGGCTCGCGGGCGTCGAACAAGGCGTTGAACTCCCGTTGCTGAAAGGCTCGCCGTGCGGACTCGGCCAGTCGGCCCAGGTCCGCGGTCGGCTGCGGCGGAGCCTGAAGGAACAGGAGCAGGAGGGCGGCGCGGATCACCGGATCGACTCCACCAGGCCGGCCCACGCGGCCGCCGGGTCGGCGGCCTGGAGGACCGGCCGGCCAACGACCAGGTGGGTGCTCCCGGCTCGGGCCGCCTCGGCCGCGGTGGCGGTCCGGGTCTGGTCGCCCTTGGGATCGGTGGGCGATCGGATCCCCGGGGTCACCAGCAGGGCGCCCGGCCCGAGGTCGGCCCGCAGCAAGGCGGTTTCGAGGGGCGAGGAAACGACTCCGTCGGCGCCGGCCTGGCGGGCCAGTCGGGCCAACCGGAGGACTTCGTCGGCCGGGGTGGCGGTGGGCCGTCCGAGCAGCGAGGCCAGCTCGGCGGTCGAGTGGGAGGTCAGGACCGTCACCGCCACGACCTGAACCCGGTCACCGGCGGCCGCCTTGGCGGCCGCGATCATCGCGGCCCCGCCGAGGGCGTGGACCGTCACCATGTCGACGCCAACCTCGCGCGCCTGGGCCACCGCCCCCTGCACCGTGTTGGGGATGTCGTGCCACTTGAGGTCGAGGAAGATCTGGTGGCCTCGAGCCTTGAGTTCGGCGATCAGGGCTGGACCGGTTCGGGTAAAGAGCACCGAACCGAGCTTGACCCAGCCGACCCCGGGGATCCGGTCGAGCAGCCGAAGGGCGGCCTCCCGGTCGGCGACGTCGAGGGCAAGGACGAGTTCAGCCACCGGCTTCCCAAGCCCGGGCGAGTCGCTCCGGGAGGCGGGGATCGGCAAGGCCGGCGGTGCCGATGGCGACGAGGTTGGCCCCGGAGGCGAGGTACTGGCGGACATGTTCGAGGCTGCGGACACCACCGACTCCGATGATCGGAACCGACGGAAGGTGGCGACGGACGCGCGCCGTCGCCAGCAGGCCGACGGGCAGGAGGGCGGGTCCACTGACCCCGCCGTTGCCGTTCCCGAGCCGGGGATGGTCGCCCTCGTAGACGAGGCCCGGCATGGTGTTGACGACCGAGATTCCGTCGGCCCCCGCGTCGACCGCGGCGGCGGCGAGCCCCGGAATGTCGGGCAGCGCGGGCGAGAGCTTGGCGAGGAGGGCGCGGCGGGTCGCCGCGCGGCAGCGCGAGACGATCCGGCGAATGGCGCCGGCGTCGGCGCCGAACTCGATCCCGCCGGCCGACGTGTTGGGACAGGAGAGATTGAGTTCGTAGCCCACCATGCCACCGACCGGTTCGAGACCCTCGATGACCCGGAGGTACTCGTCTTCGGCAAACCCGACGACGTTGACGAGGATCCGGGGCCGCCGGAGGTTGGCCGCCATCCAGGGCAGTTCGTCCCGCGCCACCTGGGCCAGCCCCGGGTTGGCGAGTCCGATCGAGTTGAGCATGCCGCCGTCGAACTCCGCCACCCGAGGTGAGCGGTTACCCGGCCGGGGCTCGACCGACACGGCCTTGCTGACCAGGCCGCCTAACGCCTCGAGGTCGACGGTGGCCGCCAACTCGCGGCCGAAGCCCGCGGTGCCGGCCGCGAGCAGGATGGGATTCTGGAACGTGGTGCCGAAGAGGGCGATCGGGGCGGGGCGAACGCCGGCGGTCACTCCCGGCCCCGTCCGGACGAGCTCTGAACGACCGAGCCGACCCGCTGCTGGTACTCGAGGAGGTAGGACACGACCGCATCGGCAATCGAGGCGGCGAGATTCCGCTGCGACCGCGACTCGGTCATCAGCTTGGCGTCCTCGGGGTTGGTGCTGAAGCCCATCTCGAAGAGAATGGCGGGCCGCCGGGCGGTACCCAGGACGATGAGTCGGGCCGGCTTGACGCCCTTGTCGGGCCCGGGGTGCACCTCACCCACATGCGACTGCATCAGCTCGGCCAGCCGAACCGACTCCCGGAGGTACTCGTTGGTCTGGAGGTCCTTGAGGATGAAGTCGAGCCCGCCGAGGCCGGCGCTCTGGCCGTCCTCGGCCTCGAACCGGACGGCCTCGTTTTCCATCTGGGCCACGCGGGCCGCGTCCTCGGTTCGGGCGACGTCGAGGTAGTAGGTCTCGAAGCCCCGGACCTTGCTGTAGCCGGGCCGCTTCTTGAGCGAATTGACGTGGAGGCTGACGAAGAGCCCGCACCGATCGGTGCAGTAGGCGCCCCGATCGTAGAGGTTGATGAGGGTGTCGGTGGTCCGCGTCATCGTCACGCCCACGCCCCGCTTGAGCAACTCCTGGCGGACCAGCAGGCCCACCTGCAGGGTGACGTCCTTCTCCTTGAGGCCGCGGGGAAAGAAGATCCCCGGATTGCCGGGGTCGACGCCGCCGTGCCCGGGATCGATCGTGACGACGTGCCCCTTCCGGAGACCGTTGGGCAGCAGGTCGGGATCCGAGGGGGCGGTCGATGCCGGCTCGGGCTGGCGCGCCGGGGGCGACGTCCGATTCGGGGCGGCGCGGTTCGGAGTCGCCGCGGCCACCCGGATGATCGTCAGGTCGTCGAGCCGGCCAGCCTGGGCGTCGTAGCGAAACCGCTCCTTGAGTTCGGCCGGGAGGACGTGAGTGATGAACTGGATCGGCAGGAAGAGCGTATCGCGGCGAACCGAGGCGGTACCGACCAGCGGCTTGAGGCCCGACCCGAGGCTGTAGTAGGGTCCGCCGATCAGGAGCCGGAACGACTGCCGGGCAATTTCGATTTCGGCCCAGGCGCCTTCGACCGCGCCGCGGCCGCCGACGGCGCCGAGCAGGGTCGGCGCGGCCACCACCGGTCCGGCCACGGGGTCGGACCGAACCAGAATCCGGACGTCGCCGCGGGCGGTGGCGACGAGCACCACCATCGGCGCGGCCGCGCGCGGGACCGGATGCGGCGTGGCCGCCAACGCCACGGCGAGAACGGTCAGCGCGTTCATCGTCCGCTCTTCATCGCCCGGGCCATTTCGCGGTCCGCGATGCGCCGTTTCAGATCTTCCCGCCGATCGTGCACCTTCTTCCCCTTCCCTAACGCCAGGGCCACTTTGGCGCGGCCCTTCTTGAAGTACAACTCGAGCGGAACCAGGGTGCAACCCTTCTGTTCCGTCGCCCCGATCAGACGTTCGATTTCGCGCCGATGGAGGAGCAGTTTCCGCCCCCGGACCGGCTCGTGGTTGTACCGGTTGCCCTGCTCATACGGCGTGATGTGCATCCCCTCCAGCCACACCTCGCCGTTGCGAACCAGCCCGTACGCCTCCTTGATCGACGCCTTCCCCTGGCGGAGGCTCTTGACCTCGGTTCCGGTGAGGACGATGCCGGCCTCATGGGTCTCGAGGATGTGGTAGTCGTGAGTGGCCCGCGGATTCCGTGCCACCGGGATCCGGTCGTTTCCTTCATCCGTCGTTTTCGGGCCTCGGCTCATAAGTCTCACTCGCACAGCAAGATAGGGAGTTGCCCCGGGAGGTGCAACGGACCGCTTGCCATAACTGCATGGTGGTTCTAGCTTTGCGCTCCCGCCGAAGTGGTGGAACTGGTAGACGCGCTGCGTTCAGGGCGCAGTGGGCGCAAGCCCGTGGGGGTTCGAGTCCCCCCTTCGGCACTGATCGGCGGTTGCGAAACGCAACCGCCGATTTCTTTTCTCGGATGGTCAGAACCCGGCCGGGGTGGGCGGGGCGGCCGCGGATCAGCCCGGTTCGGCCACTTTCCCGGTGGTATCGGGCACGGTGGCGACGAAGGCGGCGTACACCTCGGGCCGCCACCAGTGGCGGTTCTCTTCCATGATGCCAAGCGCGCGGTCGAGGTCGAGGGCACCCCGATAACTCCGGGTGGTCGTCAGGGCGTCCCAGACATCGACGACGCAGATGATCTGGGCCGAAAGGGGAATCGCATCGCCGGCCAGGCGATCCGGGTAGCCGGTGCCGTCGAGGCGCTCGTGGTGCGAGCGGATGATGGGATGGAGGTCCCACGGAAACTCGACGTCGCTCAGGAGTTCGACGCCCCATACCGGATGGCGTTTGATGACTTCGAACTCGTCGTCGGTGAGCCGCCCGGGCTTGTTGAGGATCTCGTGGGGCACCCGGACTTTGCCGAGGTCGTGGAGATACGCGCCGAGGCGAATGGTCCGCTCGCCGATGGCGTCGACCCCCAGGGCCCCGGCCACCTGGGTGCCGAAGGTGGCCACCCGCTCGCAGTGCCCGAAGGTGTAGCTGTCCTTCGATTCGATCGACTGCCCCCACTCCCTCACCACTTCGAGGTAGGTCTCTTCGAGCGAGCGAACCTTGGCGGCAACGTCGATCAGTTCGTGACGGGCGTCGAGTCGGCCGAACACGCGGTGGGCGCGAGTGAGGTTGCGAAGCGCCTCCTGGTTCCGGCCCAGGTCGTGAAAGAGGAGGGCGCGTTCGCGAACCGCCTCGGCCTCGCTCAGGGTGGCCCCGGTCCGCTCCGACAGCCCAACCGCGTCATCGAGTCGGGCCAGCGCCAGTTCCCGCTGACCGGAGCGGCGATAGGCGGCGCCGATGACCCGGTAGGCGTCGGCTTTGTCGAGTTCGGAGCCGAGTTGCGTGAAGATCCGGAGCGCGGCATTGGCGTCGGTCAGGCCCCGTTCGACCCGGCCAAGGGCCAGCTGGACCTCGGCGCCATTGAGCCGGGCCAGTCCCTCCAGGCGAACGTCGCCGAGCCGAGCGGCCACGGCCCGACTGTGGTCGAGGTAGCGCTCCGCGCCCGCCCAATCGCCATGGTCGGCGCTCACCATGCCGAGATTGTGGTACGCGATGGCGCACCCGCGCTCGTCGCGCGCGGTCACGAAGGCGGCGAGCGACCGTTCGTAGTGGTGCCGGGCCTCGACCCAGTCGCCATGGACGTTGGCGATGATGCCGAGGTTCTGCTCCACCCGGCCCTTGAGGAGGGGATCGGCGCCGCCGAGGGCCACCGCCTGGTGATACCGTTCCTGGGCCGCGGCGAGTTCGCCGTGCTCGAGGGCAAAGCCGGCCAGGACGTTCTGGGCCTCGGCCGCCAGGACGGGATCACCCAGGCTCAACGCCACCTCGTAGCTTCGCTCAGCCAGGCGCCGAGCCTCGTCCGGCTCGTTGGCGTGGTGATGGAGCACGGCCAGTCGGCGGAGCGCCACGGCCAGCGCTCTCGGGTCGGCCTCCGCCTGCGCCGCGGCGATCGCGTCGCGATAGCTGGTCATCGCGCCGGCGACATCGCCCTTTCGCTCGATGTCGAGACCGCGCTCCGCCAGATCCCGCGCGGCCGGCGGCGTGGTGGGAGTTGCGACCGTCGTCATGGGGACGCTCCGACCGTGGCGAGGCAGGCATCGATCTCGGCCCCCTCACCGCGGGCTCCGATCCGGTCGAACAGCGTGCCGGCCCGCCGGTAGGCCTCGACCGCCTCGGTGGTCCGTCCCTGATCGAGTCGGAGCCGGGCCAACTCGCGATGACTCGCCGCTTCGGTCAGGACGGCGCCGGTCCGTCGAGCGTGCTCGCAGGCGGCGAGCAAGTTGGCCTCGGCGGTTCCGTCGCGGCCGAGATGACGGAAGACCGCGCCGAACAGGCGATAGACCTCGGCCTCCTCGACCAAGGACCCCAGCTGGGAGAAGAGCGCCTGGGCGCGCTCGACATCGTCCCAGGCGGCCTCGGGCCGGCCCTGCGACAACCGCGCCTCGGCCCGGTTCAGATGGCAGAGCCCCTCGAGCCGGAGGTCGCCGACCCGCACCGCGGCCCCGAGCGCGCGGTCGAAGTACCGCTCCGCGAGGCCGAACTCGCCGCGGGTGAAGCTGAGCTTGCCCAGGTTGTGATGGGCGATGGCGACCCCGTGGTCGTCGCCGGCGCGGCCAAAGGCCCGGAGGGCGCAGCCGTAGTGCTGGAGCGCGGCCGCGGAATCGCCGGCCACGTCGGCGACGATCCCGAGATTCTGCTCGATCCGACCGATGAGGGCGTCGGGCACCGCCAGGTGGCGAGCCGCGACGAAAGCGGCTCGAGCCTCCTCCAGGTCTCCAAGCTCGAGGGCGATCCCGCCGAGTACGTTGAGGCAGTGAGCCTCGGCCGCGGGATCGGCCGCGGCCCGGGCGGCCGCCAGCGCGGCGTTGCCGTGGCGTCCGGCGTCGACGCGATCGCCCGCGTGGTGCCGGATGACCGCGAGGCGTCGGTGCGCCTCGGACTCGATCAGCCGGTCGCCGACCAGGCGACCCATCTCGGCCGCCTCGGCCAGGGCAACCTCGGCGCGACGCGATCGGCCGGCGCGGTCGAGGGCGACCGCGTCGGCCAGTATCCCCCGGGCCCGGGCCCCTGCCCCGTCGTCCTCGAGACGGTCCCCGGCCGGAGCGAGGTGCATGAGCGCGGGCCTCTACCAGGCCACCGCGTATCTGGAGAAGTGATCGACCTGCCCGGAGACTTCCTCGGCCCGGCGATCGTCGCGGGACGCGGGCGTCTCGAGCACCCGGAGCGCTTCGTCGACGTAGACGATGCGGTGATCACGACCACCGGGCGCCGGCCGACAATTCTCGTAGCTCATCGTGAGGCGCGCGGAGCGGGCAAAGTGGAGCCCCTCCGGCGCGAACCGAACCGAGTTCACGGTATCGCGGACCTGCTCCATCGTGATCCGGACGGTTCGATCGAGCGCCCCCGCGGGAACGGCGAGGGTGTACTCCCCGGCGCGGATGACCCCGCCCGCGGGTCCGATGTTCCGGCTGGTGACGTCGCCCTGGAGCGGGACACAGCGCAGCAGCCCGAAGACGAGCCCGGTGGTCTTGCGGAGGACGGTTCTGGTGGTCCCGGCCAGATCGCCGAGGAGGCTCAGCTCCGGGCCGGTCGGCGGTTCGGGCTGGGGCGCCACCAGGTCACCGCCGCACCCGACGCCGGCGGTCGCGATCAGGGTGACGGCGACGAGCGCGTGGCGCCAACGACGAGTAGCGAGCATGACCAGGGCCTCGATCGAGTGAGTGTCGATGAGGTCGAAGGGCAAGCGCGGTGCCAGATCGTGAAGAAGCCTTGAATTCGGGCGCGCAGCTTCTCGCACGGCGGACCCGTAAACGCGGACCCCGCATCGGGATCGGGGTTGGTCCGGGTTCCGAGTCATCGTTCGGATTCTCGACGGCGTGCCGACCAGAACCGTGACGGCCGCTTCGGCACTCCCCGAAACGGGCTGGCCACACGTGTCGCCGGCCCGCGCCAACGACCGGGTCGTCGCCGTCGGCGATCCCTGACGCGGCGTTAGGCGGATCCGTCAGTAGCGGGACAGGGTGGGATCGACGGTGGCGGCCCAGGCATCGATGCCGCCGGCCAGACTCCGGGCCCGGAAGCCGGCGGCAGCCAGAAACCGTTGCGCGACGAGGGAGCGCTGGCCGTGATGACAGACGGTGATGACGTCGAGGGCGGGATCGAGATCGGCCAATCGCGCCGGGAGGTCGCCGAGGGGCACGACCCGGGCGTCGGGGAACCTGGCAATGGCCACTTCCCAGCCCTCCCGGACATCGACGATCTGGAGGACGGAACCCGCCGCCCGCAGCGCGACCAGGTCGGCGACGGCGATCTCGGCCGGGAGCGACTCCGGCGGTTCCGCCGGCTCGCACGACGCCACGAGGTCGCTTGGCGCCACGATGGTCGGGGCGTCGCCACAGAGGGCGCACCGGGGATCGCGACGGACGGCGATCGTCGTGGTCGTGGCCGCGAGGCCGTCGTAGAGGAGGAGCCGGCCGACCAGGGGTTGGCCCAGACCGAGAATCCACTTCAGAACCTCGGTGGCCTGGAGGGAGCCGACAACGCCGGGCAGCACGCCGAGGACGCCGGCTTCGGCGCAATTGGGAATCAGCCCCGGCTCCGGCGGCTCGGGATAGAGGCAGCGGTAGCAGGGTCCACCGGGCGCGCCGAGCACCGACACCTGGCCCGAGAACCGGAAGATGGCCGCGTGCACCACGGGCTTTCCCGCCAGGACCGCGACGTCGTTGATCAGGTAGCGAGTCGGGAAATTGTCGCTGCCGTCGACGACCAGGTCATAGTCGCGGACCACCGCGGCCGCGTTCGCGGCGGTCAGCCGGACCGGATGCGGCACCACCGTCACCGTGGGGTTGAGATCCTCGAGGCGGTCCGCGGCCGACGCGGCCTTTCCGAAGCCGATGGAGGCCGTGCCATGGAGGATCTGGCGCTGGAGGTTGGTGAGGTCGACTCGGTCGGCGTCGACGATGCCGATCGTGCCGACGCCGGCGGCGGCCAGATAGAGCGCGGCCGGTGAGCCGAGTCCACCGGCTCCGACGATCAGGACCCGGGCGGCCTTCAGGCGTTCCTGCCCCGCCACCCCGACCTCGGCGAGGGTCAGGTGACGGGCGTATCGAGTGAGTTCGTCGGGAGAGAGCGACACGAGGGCCGCCCGGCCGGCGTCAGGACGACGCCGGCGACGAGGTGAGCGGGACCAACTCCGGGCCGGGCTCGTCGCGGAGCAGCTCGGTCAGGGGGACGCTGCCGAGGAAATCGTCGATCCGGCGCTGCAGCCCCTGCCAGACCGGTCGAATGGCGCAGGCACTGCTCGGGGAGCACCGGTCCGCGTCCACCGGATGGGTGTCGCAGTTCATTTCGAACGTCTGGTGTTCGGAGGCGGCCATCACGTCGCGCACCGTGATCAGGCCGGGCTCCCGGGCCAGGAAGTACCCGCCCTTGGCACCGCGCACGCTCTCGACGATGCCGGCCCGGCGGAGCCGGAGCAGGATCTGCTCGACGTAGTCGGCGGGGAGGCGTTCGACTTCGGCCAGTTCTCGGGCCGCCACCGGAGAAGCACCCCGGCGGCCCCGTTTGGCCAAGTGGATCGAAATGATCAGACTGTATTCGGTCCAGGTCGTGATGCGCATGGACCCCAATGTAGTGTCCGGCTGGAATTCCGACCAGTCTTGTCGGGGTGCGACTAGGGCACCCGGATGATCAGGTCGCGAAGCGGGTCGGGATTGGGCGCAAGATCGACCGTCACGGCCGGTCGGCCGGGTACCTCGACCCGGACCTTGAGGGGCCGCTGCCTGGGGACGCCGCAGACGTGAAACGGGCCAGCGGGTGGAGGGGTTACCTCCCAAATCACGCCATCCTGGACCACGGAGACCCGAAGCCCGCTCCCGCCCGGGGCCCGGGCGTCGGTGGGGGTGGAGCGCATGGTGAACCCGCCGGAAACACGGAGGGTGACGACGGATCGCTCGATCGGTGCCCCGGTGGCGCTGTCGAGCACGATGCCGAAGACGGCTCCGAGGTCCGGCGTCGAGTCGGCGGGGCAGAGGCGGCGGAACAGCGTGGCCGCGGAGGGAGTGGCCAGGTCGACGGTGTCGGCCAGGCCGCGGCGGAGACTGGCAGCCGCCCGGAGCTGACCCAGGCCGAGGGCGACGAACCGTGGGTGATCGAAGGTGACCAGGTAGGTCCCGACCCCGGCCGACTCGATCAGGTATCGGCCGGCGGCGTCGGTGGTATCGGCGCGGCCGCCGCCGAGCGCCACCGCCACGCCGGCCAGCGGTTTGCCGGCCACCGAGTCGAACACGGTGCCCTGCACCGTCGTCGCCCCCGGGCGCACGGGGCGCCCGGCCGCGATCAGCGACGCTTCGCCGCCGGCCTCCCGATATCCGGTCAGCGTGTCCCGGGCGCCGACGGCCTTGAGGATGCGGGTGAATGTCGGCATCCGGATTCTCCACCGCTGGACGTACCACGCGCCGGTGGGGTGGCGGGTGAATTCGACCAGACCGCCGATGCCGCGGGCTTCGGGCGGGAGGGTGACGCCGATGAAGCCGAACTCGAGGCGCCGCAGTTCGAGGGACTGGGCATCGAGCCAGAGGGTCCCGTTGACGTCGGATTTGTCGCGATCGCGATGGGGTTCGAACGAGAGACCGACCAGCCCGTCCCGCGGCATCTCGATCCGGAAGCAGTGGTCGTTCAGGAACTGATCGGAAAGCAGCAGATCGGCGTCGGGGCCGAAATACCAGACGCCGTCGGGTCGGGTTTGGACCCAGCCGTTCCGATGGAGATCCTCGGGATCGGCGGAGACGAAAGGCTTGACGGAGCCGGTCTGGCGGACTGCCCGGTCTTCGGTCACCACCGTTCCGGAGAGATCGAGCCGGCGCTCGTAGCTCGCGATCTCGATGACCGAGGGCGACGAGGCGACGATCGACGTACTCGTCAGCGCCTTGCGGGCCTCCTCCCAGAGGCGCGAGGTCGCCCCGCCGGTTCGAGCATCGAGGCGGCAGACCGCCTTTCGTTCCGATCCGACGACCAGTTCGTTGAGACCGAGCGGAGCCGGTTCGAGCGTCAGGGCCACGGCGGGCGTGGCCCCGGCCGCGAGGTCGAACGGCTCGGAGGCGGTGCCGCGATACCCGATCGCGTCGGCTCGGGCCACGAACCGCCCGGGAGCCGGCGCCTTGAGGACGCCGCGGCCTCGGTCGTCGGCCAGCACCCGGGCCACCGGAACGCCCCGGGTGTCCCGAAGCGACAGCAGCGCACCGACCAATGGCCGGCGGGAAATGCCGTCCGTGGCGGTGATGGTGACGACCTGGGCCCGGAGCGGTGCCGCGGTGACGGCAGCCCACAACAACCCTCCCGCAAGAAAACTCCGGACCCCGGCCCTCGACGGCTTCAGCATCGGCGGAACCTATCCGGTCGGGCCACCGGGCTCCAGTCGGACCCGCCGGGCCCGGACCAGCGCGGACATGGCCAGAATTCCGGCCACCGGGCCTAACGCGAGCGCCGGAAACGCCCACCGGGTGGCGGGCCCACCGGCCGCCGCGACGAACTGGATCGCCACCATCGTCAGGAGGAAGCCGAGGGAGGTCTGTAGGGTGAGCGCGGTGCCCACGGCGTGCGGGGGCGCCACCTCGGTGACGAGGGCGCTGTACTGGGCCGAGTCGGCGATGACGGCAACGCCCCAGACGAGGATGACCACCAGCGTGAGCGCGAGCGGCCCACCGAAGACCGCGGTCGAGAGCACTGCGGCCGTCCCGCTCGCGGCAAGCGACCAGATCACCACCCGCTCGCGCCCGAGCCGGTCGGCGGCTCGTCCGCCCCAGAGGCACCCCACCACCCCCACCGCAATGCTGACGAACGCGAGCCCGGCGACCAACGCGGGTGATCCAGGCGACCCCGCCGCCTCGAGCGACGCCGCCCAGTATGCCGCGACGAACCCCCAGAACGCGTAGAGTTCCCACATGTGGCCGAGGTAGCCGGCGGTGACCAGGCGGAGCGCGGGCACCCGGGCCACCTCGCCCACGAGTCGCCAGGAAAACGGGCGGCGCGGAAACCCGTAGGGTCCGTCGCGATAGGCCACGGCCACGAGGAGCGAGGCCGCGAGCGCGGCGGCCGCGGTCGATCCGATGACGGCCTCGAGACCGAGGCCGCCGAGCGCCTCGACCAGGTACGGCGACGCCTTGCCGACCGTCAGAGCGCCCACCACGGCCCCGATGGCAAACCCGCGGCGATCGCGAAACCAGGTGGCGGCCATCTTCATGGCCGGCGGATACACGCCGGCGAGGCAGAAGCCCAGGAAGAACCGAGTGGCCAGCGCCGCCGGATAGCCGTCCACCACGAGGATCGAGCCGTTGACCCCGGCGGCGGCCAGCGCGGCGCCGGCCACGTACCAGCGACTTGGGAGCAGATCGGGAAGATTGAGCACCGCGGCGACCAGCGTGCCGGCCACGAAACCCAGCTGGACGATGGAGGTGAGCCACGCCGCTTCCACCGCGGAGAGTTGCCAGCGAACGCCCAGATCCCGGGCCGCGACGCCGCCCGCAAACCAGCCGGCCATCCCGAGCAGTTCGACGACCGCGATCAAGCCCAACATGACGAAGGGGCGGGCCGCTGCCGGCCCGCCCCCCGCCCCACCGCGTGGCCCCGCGTCGGTCACCGACCCTCGACGTTGGCCCGCGCCGCCACGTGCCGGGACATCTGGCGCACCATTTCGGCGTTGCTCACCGGCTGCCATCCATGAGGCTTCATGGGGCGGCCGTACCCGAACGTGGCCCGGCCGCCGAGCTCCTTGATGGTCTTCTCCATCTCGTAGACGGCGAGGTTGAGGAAGTAGTTGTCCATGTCGCCGGTCCAGACCGTGATCTTGCCGTTGAGATCCTTGCCGATCGTCGACCAGTTCTGGCGGAGGTAGTGATTGAGGTCGTACCCGTTGTCACGCCAGTACTGGGCGACGCTCTTGTCGATCGTGCCGGTGACCCGGTCGAAGAGCGGCTTGGGATAGCCGTCGTCGCCGACGGGACCGTAGGCGGCGTCGTAGACCTGGAGCTGCTGTCCCCCGCGACCCTTGGAGCCGAGCACCATTTCGAGTTGGGCCATCTGCCTAACCGTGGTCCAGGGCTGACCGTCCTCGCCACGGCTAAGGAACCGGTCGTGGAGCAACCACTGGTTGGGCCGGGCGTTCGGCATGAACGCGTTGGAATCGGCGTAGTTGTCGATCATCTGGTTGCGGGAAAAGTCGACCGCGTCCGGATAGAGCGACCAGGTCCCGCCGAAGAACTTCGGTTGCTGGATCTGCAGAGCCAGCGCTTCCCAGCCACCGGTCGACCCGCCGGTGAGGAGCCGGGCGTAGCTCTTCGGGATGAGACGGAACTTCTCTTCCAGGAACGGGATCAACTCCTGGAGCAAGGCGTCCTGATACGGCCCGGTGTTGGCCGAGTTGACCGCGTAGGAATCGTCGTAGTAGGGCGTCGGGTGCTGGAAGGTGACCGCCACCATCCGGGGGAAGTTGGGGCCCATCCACGCCTGGGCAAACTCGTATCCGGGTTCCCGCGCGGTGCGGACCAAGCGGGCCTTCCGCGCCTCGGCGGTTTCGGGTTGCCCGTCGGGGTTGAACCCGAACGGAGCGCCCTCGCTGAAATGGCCCTGGATGTAGATGGCGGGATAGCGGGTGGTCGGGTTCTCGTCCCAGCCTCGGGGCAGCAGGACCGTGGCGCCGAGATACACCGGGTGCCCCCACCACTCGGAGAGCAGCTTGCTCTGCATCTTGATCCGCTTGACCCAGCGGGTGTCCGGCGGCGACTCGATCGGCGGCAGCTTGCGGGTCAGGGTGACCCGGACAGTCGAGCTGCCTGGATCCCAGCGGACCTGCTGGACCTCACTCACGAGGTTTCCCGGCGTCCGGTTCCACTGGCGGCCTTCCCACTGGTCCCACGGCACCCAGATGGTCTTGCCGTGCTTGGGCGTCACCTTGGTGTAGGGGGCCAGCAAGCCCTGCACGAAGTAGTCACCGGCCGGAATGTCGCGCATGCTCTTGACCGGAAAGCCGAGGGTCGAGGCGTCGAACACGGCGGGCGTGGCACCGCGGAGTTCCTCGACGTCGACGCCGAAGAACGGGACGCCGCCCGCGTACGACCCGGCCTGCAACCGGGGCTCGCGGCTGTTGTCTCGAGAAAAAATGACGTAGGCCCGGCCGGTGATCGGGCCGTCGACCAGACCGGGGCCGACCGCGACCTCGACCCGCTGCCCCTCCGCCCGTCCCGCCAGTACCGTCGCCGCGATCAGTCCCGCCAACAATCGTCGCATGGATTCCCCTTGTCGAATCGGTCTCAGCCCCGCCCGGCGCTCACCCGCCACCCGGCAGCGGGCGACCGCCCGGCACGCCCGGTTCCGTCATGGCTCGCAAGTCGAGGATCTCGTCCAGTTCCCTGCCCTGCAACAGCCCCCGGCTCACGACCAGTTCCCTGACCGAAAGCCCCGTGGCCAGCGCCTCCTTGGCCAGCTTGGCCGCTTCCGCGTAGCCGATCTTGGGCGCGAGCGCCGTGACCAATGCCGGGCTCCGCTCGAGCCAATGAGCGGACTGCCGCTCGTCGGCCTCGATGCCCGCCACGCAGGCCCGATCGAACTGCCGGATGGCATTGGCCAGGATCGTCATCCCGAAGAGCAGGTTGTGGGCAATGACCGGCATCATCACATTGAGCTCGAGCTGCCCCGCCTCGGCCGCCAGGGCCACCGTGGCATCGAGGCCGAGGACCTGGAAGCAGACCTGGTTGACCATCTCGGCGATCGACGGATTGACCTTGCCCGGCATGATGCTCGACCCGGGCTGCACGGCGGGCAGCACGATTTCGGCGAGACCGGTCCGCGGGCCGGAGGCGAGGAGCCGGATGTCGTTGGCGATCTTGTTGAGGTCGAGGGCACAGGCGCGGATCGCACCGGACATCGTCGCGACGTCGCCCATCGACTGCATCAGCTCGATCCGGTCGTCGGCCAGGGCCACATCGAGCCCCGTCAGAGCCCGGAGCCGGTCGACCATGAGGCGCGGATAATCGGGCTCGGCATTGAGGCCCGTCCCGACCGCGGTCCCGCCGATCGGCAGGGGCTGGAGCCAGCGGGCGGCCTCGACCAGTTTGGCGTGGTGGCGAGCGAGGGTGCGTCCCCAGGCGGCAAACTCCTGGCCGAGTCGGATGGGGGTCGCGTCCTGGAGATGGGTGCGGCCCGACTTGACGATATGGTCGAACGCTCGGCCCTTGGCCGCCAGGGTGGCGGCCAGCCCGCCGACCGCGTCGAGCAGGTTCGGCAGCGTGGCCAGCGCGGCAAGGCGCAGCGCCGTCGGGATCACGTCGTTGGTGCTTTGCGCCATGTTGACGTGATCGTTGGGATGGATCGGCGCGTAGGTTCCCCGCCGGCCGCCAAGGATCTCGTTGGCGCGGTTGGCGAGGACCTCGTTGCAGTTCATGTTGTGGGAGGTCCCGGCGCCGGCCTGGTAGACATCGACGACGAACTGCTCGCGATGCTGGCCGGCGAGGATTTCGTCGGCCGCAGCGATGATCGCGTCGGCCAGGCGCGGTTCCAGGCGACCGGTCTGACGATGGGTCTCGGCGGCCGACCGCTTGATCCAGATGACCGCGTCGACGAAGACCGGCAGCGGGCGAAGACCTGAGATCGGGAAGTTCTCGACGGCCCTCTGGGTCTGGATCCCGTACAGCGCGGCGGCCGGCACCTGCCGTTCGCCGAGGGGATCCTGCTCGATGCGGTACGACATGGCCGTCTCGTCGGGGAAAGAGATCGGAGATCGGATGACGAGTGGGTATCTGCTGGACCCCGCCGCGGCGGGCCGATTCTCGGCCGACAAGGCCACCAAGACCGACCTGGTTCGGGGCACGCAGTTGTTCCTGGGACTCAACTGCTTCGAGCCGGGTCAGTCCCAACCGGTCCACGCCCATCGAGGCGCGGACAAATTCTATCTGATCGTCTCGGGAAAGGCGAGCATGATCGTCGGCGACGACCGGTTCGACGCCGGGCCCGGCCAGGTGGTCTGGGCGCCCGCCGACGTGCCCCACGGGGTGGCGGCGGCGCTCGAGCGGACGATCATGATGATCGGCATGGCCCCGCCGCCCTGACGGGGGCGACGGCGACCCAGCCCCCCGCGACCCCAGACCTGCCTAACCGTCGACGCCGTATCGCCACCGCCCCGTGACCGGCTGGTGACCGACCGGTCGTCGGCCCGAGGCATTCGACCCCCATGTTACGGCGACTCGAACCGAGAGCGCCGATGCGGGATTCCGAGGCCCTGCTGCCCGTCGATCGCTGGGTGGCCCTGGTCAACGTCCTCCTCCTCTGTTCCTGGCTTCCCCTCGTCCCCCGCCTCCCCTCCGCCCGCTGGTTCGCCGCCGTGCATCTCGGCGCGCTCGCACTCCCCTGGCTGCTGCGCCGGGTCCAGGCTCCCCTGAGCCAGGTCACGGCCGGGCTACGGGAGACGTATCCCTTGTTGTGGACGGCGATGTTCTGGAGCGAGTTGGGTCTCCGCCACGACCTGCTGCCCGAGCCGATCAACGATCCCCTGGTGGCGGGGTGGGACCTCCAGCTCTTCGGAACCCACCTCAACCTGAGCTGGGTGGAGACGATGCCGTCGACGGCGATGAGCGAGGTGATGCAAGGGGCCTACTTCACTTACTACCTGATGCTGGCGGCGATTCCGCTCGTCCTGTTGGCCGGACGAGATCTGGCAATCCGCCGGGAGGTCGTGCTGCGGATCGCGGTGTCGTATCTGGGCTGCTTCCTGATCTACTCGTACTTCCCGGTGGTCGGTCCTCGGGAACTGTGGCCGATTTACCAGGGTGACCTCACCTCGGGCTACTTCTATCAACTCAACCTCGGGCTCCGATCGGCGGGCGATTCGCTCGGCACCGCGTTTCCGAGTTCCCACACGGTCGGCGCGGTCACGTTCGCGTGGATCGCGTGGCGGATCGGGCGGCCGGGGATTGCCTCCCTGGTCACCGTGCTCGCGGGCCTGATTGCATTGGCGACGGTCTATACCCAGAACCACTTCGCGATCGACACGGTCGCCGGCCTCGTGGTGGCCGGTTTCCTCCAGGCGGTCGTGGTCCCGTCCCTTACCGGGCTGGTTCGCCAGCGGCAGCCGCATTCGGTCCTGCTGCCGTCGGGCCTGCCCGAAGCCACCTGACCGGAGCGACTCGATGCGAATCGCCATCTTCTCCGAGGTGTACTGGCCGATGGTCAGTGGCGTCTCGACCACGTTGACGCGGACCGCCGATGCGCTGATGCGGCGCGGCCACCAGCTCCGGGTCTACTCCGCGGCCTACCCGCTCGGCGGCGCGGCGGATCGGCCGGAGGTGCACCGGAGCGCGGGGCGTACGTTCTTCCTCTCGCCGGAGGTGCAGTGGGCCGCGCCGGACCAGGACGAGATCACCGCGGATCTCGCTCGCTTCCGACCGGACGTGGTTCACCTGGCGACGGAGTTCGCGATGGGCTACGCCGGCCTCCGCGCGGCCCGGGCCATCGGGGCGCCGATCATCGCGTCGGCGCACACCGACTACGAGCGCTACGCTGGACGCTACGGGATGCGCTGGGCCGTCGGGGCCGGGTGGATCTACCTCCGGTGGTTCTACCGGCACGCGCATCGGGTGCTGGCGCCCAGCGCCTCGTTCGAACGACACCTTCGGAGCCGGGGGATCGAGCACACCGGGATCTGGACCCGGGGAGTCGACGCCGACCAGTTCTCGCCGTCGTTCCGCTCGGCCCGGTACCGATCGGATCTCGGGATCGGCCCCGACGACCTCCTGGTCGGCTACGTCGGCCGGATCGCCCCGGAAAAGGGAGTGGAACGGCTGCTCGACGCGTGGGAGTCCCTCGCCCCCCGATACCCCCGCTCCCACCTGGTGTTCACCGGCCAGGGCCTGATGGAGCCGGCGATCCGGCGCCGGGCCCTGCCGAGAGTCCACCTGACGGGAATGAAACGAGGCATCGACCTCGCGACCGCCTACGCTTCGGCCGACGTCTTCGCGATGCCGTCGGTGACGGAGACCTTCGGCAACGTGACCCTGGAGGCGATGGCGGCCGGTGTGGCGCCGGTCGCGATGAACGCGGGCGGCATCGGCGAGTTCGGAGTGGACGGGGTCAACGCCCTGCTTGCCGACCCGGTGGACCCGGGCGCGTTCCGCGACGCGCTCGACCGCCTGCTCGGCGATGCGGCCCTCCGCCGCAACCTGGCCAAGGCGGCCCGGACCACGGCGCTGGGACGGGCCTGGGGACCGATCTACGACCAGCTGGTTGGGTCGTACGCCGAGGCGGCAGCCGCCGGCCGGCCGGCCAGGGCCGCCTAACGTTCGCGTCGACCCAGCCGAAGCTGGCTCAAGCGGGTGGCCGCCACCAGCCCCCCCAACCCCGCCCCGACGCCGGTGGTGTAGAAGCGCCACGCGAGGAGCAGCCCGAGGTCGGTCGCGCCCGCGCCGCCCGCCAGGAACGCCGCGTCGACCATCCCGACCCCGGCTGGCGACGGGGTCACCAGCTGACCATAGATCAGCAGGAACGCGCCGACCGCGAGCGTTCCAATCGCGGTGGTGTCGCCGGCGCTCCAAGCCAGCACCGGGAGAATCGAGACCCGGCAGAGGACATTGACGGCCGAGAGCAGCGCCGCGACGCCCGCGATCCGGGCACCGCCGGCGAGTCCGGGCCGGCTCGGCGCCGGGCAATCCGCGACCGAGCCCGGGGCGGCCACCGCCACGGACCCTCCCCCATGTCCGGCCCAACGGCGCCTGACCCACCACGCCAATCCGGCCACCACGACGACCATCGCGACCCAGGAGCCGATCGACCCCGGTGATTGCCGGACCCGCAGACCCGCGTCCCGCCACCATTGGCCCCCAAAGGCAGCGAGCAGGCCGACACCAACCCCCACGGTGACCGGAGCCGCCACGGCCACCTCGGTCGCGAGGGCGGCGACGACGCGCGGCCAGGACACACCGGCCATCCGAAGTCCCGCCGCCCGGGCTGGCTCGCCGCCAACCCGCATCGGCGTGATCGCCGATCCGAAATCGGCCAGGAGGTTGGCCCGGAACGCCTCGCCGCCCGCAATCCGCTGACCGGCGGCGCCGAGCAGGAGGCGGAGCCGTTCCGTGCGGGCCGCGAGATCGAGGCCAACCAGGCCAACCGCGGCAACGTGGCCCGCCAGGCCAATCGTCATCGGGGCTCCGGCCACGAACCACTGGTGACGCCTCTGTAGACCTCGAACAGGGCCGCGAACACGGCGTCCCACGAATGCTCGGCCTCGGCGTAGCGACGAGCCCGCTCCCCGAGAAACGGGAGGTTCTGGCGCGCCAGCCAGACCGCCGCCTGGGCGAGATGGCCGACGTCTCCATCGCGGTAGCGCTCTCCAGCTCTGGACCGGAACGCCAGTTCGCCCGCGCCGCCGGCGTCCACGGACAGGACCGGGGTGCCGGACGCGAGGCTCTCGAGAACCGCCAGCCCGAACGTCTCGGAGGGACCCGGAGCAACCGCCACGTCGGCGGCCGCCAGGAGGTCGGCCAGCCGATCCCGCTCCCGTTGGTACGGGAGCCAGGTGACCCGGGCGGCATACGGGTGAGCCCGAAGGCGGGCCTCGTCCGGGCCGGCGCCGACCAGGGCAAGCCGCATCCGACTCCGCCGCTCCACCTCGGCCCACGCGTCCAGGACGACATCGAGCCGCTTTTCGGCCGCGAACCGGCCGGCGTAGATGGCCAGGGGGCCGTCCGGGAGGCCGTGGACCGCCCTCGTCTCCGATGCCCACTCGCGCCGCCGGGGGTGGAACGTGATCGTGTCGACGCCTAACGGGACCCGGACGACTCGCTCGACCCCGCAGCCGTGGAGTTCGGCCGCGGCGTAGTCGGAGGCGCAGATGACCACCGGAAACCGGCGCCCCAGGAACCGGACATAGCGCTCGAGCGCCGCCGTCGCGAGCCCCCGAGTCCGCGCCAATCCGAACTCGGGACCGACCAGACGGGGAACGTTGGTATGGTAGTACCAGACCATCGGCGCTTCGTGGCGCCGATTGGCCAGCCGGCTCAACCAGGGCACCAGAAATGGACTGCCGACCTCGATGACGTCGGGCCGCTCGTGTTCGACGATCCGCCGGAATGACCGCGTGGCAAGCAGGAATCGGTAGGGGGGATTGGCCGGGATCCGGGGCCCGCGAAGCGCGTAGATCCGGGACCCGTTCCGGGTATCGACCCGGTCGGCGGGCCCGGGAACCACCATGATCTGACGAAGCTCCGGACGGACGGCCACGAAGCGGGCCTTTTCCAGGAGATAGGTCTTGATCCCGCCGCTGGTGGTGCCGAAGTACTTGGTGACGTCGAGGACGCCGAGGCGGGCGTGCGGTCTGAGGCGGGGGGGCAATTCGGCCCCGGAGCGATCCGCCGAAGCGGCTCCGGACGAGAGGGTCGGAAGGGCGGTGAGCCTCGTCACGGACTGACAAGCTAGCGGCGGCCGCCCCTCCTCCCGGTCACGGCTTCGTGCCTAACAGGTCACGCCTCCACGAGGAACGGGTTACCACGGCGCTCGGCGCCGACGGTCGTGGCGGGGCCATGCCCCGAGTAGACCACGGTGGCGTCCGGCAGAGGCAGCAGCTCGTCCCGGATCGACTGGATCAGGCGCTCGAAGTTCCCGCCCGGAAGGTCGGTCCGGCCGATCGAGCCCTGGAACAGGACGTCGCCGCCGATGACGATGCCGTCGGTGATGAAACAGACGCTGCCGGCCGAGTGTCCGGGGGTGTGCCGCACCTGGAACACCGTCGACCCGAGGGTGAGGCTCCCGCCGTGGCTCAGTTGTCGGTCGACCGGCGGCGGCGCCGACAGGCGGAGGCCGAACCAGAGCCCCTGCTGGGGAAGGTTCCGGTAGAGGGGTTCGTCAGCGGGGTGGAGGAAGATCGGCGCGCCGGTGGCGGCCTTGATGTCGGCGACGCCGACGACATGGTCGAGGTGCGCGTGGGTGAGCCAGATTTCCCGGATCTGGAGGCCTTCCCGTTCCGCCGTGGCCAGGAAGAGCTCGGGCTCCTCGCCGGGATCCACGATCACCGCGTCGGTGGAGCCCGCTTCCGCCAGCAGGTAGCAGTTCTCCTGGAACTGGCCGTTCGGGATCGTGACGATCCGGAGCGGAGCCATCGATCAGACCGCCGCTCGGCTCTTGAGTTCGGTGAGGTACTTCTCGACGGCAATGGCCGCGGTGGTCGCGTCGCCGACGGCGGTGGTGACCTGACGGGTCAACTGGACCCGGAGGTCGCCGGCGGCGAACAGCCCGGGGATCGAGGTCATCATCCGGTCGTCGGTGAGGAGATACCCCGACGGGTCGTGGTTGATGTGCGCCTTGACCAGCCCGCTGTTGGGCGTAAAGCCGATGAACACGAACGCGCCGGTCGCGGCCAGCTCGGAGCGGGCGCCGGTGACGGTGTCCTCGAGGTCCAGCCGCTTCAAACCGGTCGGGTCGCCGACCATTTCGAGGACCTTCTTGTTCCAGAGCACCTCGATCTTCGGGTTCCGGAGGGCCCGTTCCTGGACGACCTTCGAGGCCCGGAAGGCATCGCGGCGGTGCACGATGGTGACCTTGGAGGCGTAGCGGGTCAGGTAGTCCGCCTCCTCGACGGCCGCGTCGCCGCCACCGATGACCGCGATCTGCTCGCCCTTGAAGAAGGCGCCGTCGCAGACCGCGCAGTACGACACGCCCCGCCCGGCGTACTCGGCCTCGCCGGGCACCCCGAGCTTGGTGGGCGTCCCACCTGCGGTGAGGATGACCGTGGGAGCCTCGAACTCGGCCCCCGAACTGGTGGTGACCCGGAACCCACCGCCGGGTTGCGGGTGGATGCCCTCGACGTTCTCCATCCGGATGTCGGCGCCGAACTTCTTGGCGTGATCGGTCATCCGGGTGGCGAGCTCGGGGCCGAGGATCGACTCGAACCCCGGATAGTCCTCGATCTTTTCCGTGTTGAGCAACTCCCCGCCGGGGATGCCGCGTTCGAGCACGACGGCGTTCAACATTCCCCGCCCGGCATACATCGCGGCGCACAGGCCCGCCGGGCCGGCGCCCACGATGATGACATCGAATCGATCCATGATCGGCGCAATCTCCTCAGAGGTCCGTCGCCCCGCGACCGGGGGCCCGAAGCGGGCCCAAATATAGTAGTGTGCCGGCCGGGGCCGAGTTCCTCAGGGGGTCCGTTGCAGCCAGCTGGCCACGGCCTCGAGGTCGGCGCGGACGAGGCCGTGCCCGGCCGGGACGACGCGGGCGTCGACCGTGGCGCCCCGTTCCGCCAACAGGGTCGTCAGCCGGTCGAGGTGCTCGGTCGGAGTGATGGGGTCCAGGCTTCCGCCCAGCGCGAGGATCCGACGCCCCCCGAGGTCACCCGGATCCGGCTCGAACGGCACCATCGGGCGGAGCAGGACCGCGTCGCCGAAGGCCTCGGGGCGCTGAAACAGCATGGCGCTCGCGATGTTGGCGCCGTTGGAGAATCCCAGCGCCGTCAGCCGGGTCCGATCGATCCGGTAGCGAGTGGCGGCGGCAACGATCCAGTCGGCCAGCTGGTCGGCGCGGCGCTTCAGGTCGGGAACGTCGAAGACGCCCTCGGCCAGGCGGCGGAAGTACCGGTGCGCGGCGCCCTCGAGAACCTGGCCGCGGGGCGCCAGGTAGCCGAACGCGGGCGCGACGATCCGGCCAAGCGACACCATGTCGTGCTCGTCGCCCCCGGTGCCGTGGAGCAGGAGCAGGTAGCGGGTTTCCCCTTCCGGGGGCGGGTGATGAAGGTGAATGAAGCCGGTCGAATCGGTCATGCCGGAGGGGTGGGAGCCGCCGGAATCATCGATCGATCGGATCGTTCCGGCAACTCGGCCGTCGCCGCGACGGCCCCGGCGCCCTCGGCCAACACCTCCCGGTAGCAGCGATCGAGCCGGTCGAGCTCGAGATCCCACGAGAGCCGTTCGGCGGTCCGGCGGGCCCCGTCGGCGAGCGCGTTCCGGAACGGGGGATGCTCCACCAGCTCGATCATGAAGCGGGTCATCGCCTCCCCATCACCGGGCGCGAACGCCAGGCCGTTGACGCCGTGCTCGAGGTGATCCGCCACCCCTCCCGCCGGGGCGGCGACCACGGGCAACCCGCTGGCCATGGCCTCGAGGATGACGAGCCCGAGGGTCTCCGTTTCGGAGGCGAAGAGGAAGGCGTCGGCGCTGGCGTAGAGCTCCGGCAGGTCGACGTGGCGGTCGAGGTAACCGAGCAGGGTGACGCCGGGTGGCGCCAGGCGGGCCAGCTCCTCGCGGGCCGGACCGTCGCCGGCGATGATCAGCTGGACCCGGTCGCCCAGGACGGCCCGGCACCGCCCAAACGCGGCCAGGATCCGGTCGACCCCCTTTTCGGGCGCGAGCCGACCGACATGAAGGAACAGGAACCGGCCGTCGACGCCGAGGGCCCGGCGCCGCTCCTCCGAGCGCCGCCCCGGCGCGAACCGGACCGCGTCGACCCCGCAACCCCAGACCATCGCTCGTTCGATGCCCCGCTCCACCAGCTCGGTGCGGGTGACCCGCGACGGCGTCAGAGTCCGGCGGGCCCGCCGATGGAAGCCGGTCAGGAACCGGGTCACCGGCGACCGGAGCCAGGGAACCCCGTACGCCTCCATGTAGCGGCCGAAGTCGGTGTGATAGGAGGTGACGACCGGCACGCCGAGCCGGCGGGCGACCCACTGACCGACCCAACCGGTGGAGAATTCGGTGGCGCAGTGGATCAGGTCGGGGCGGAACCGCCGAGCCGCCCCGAGCGCCTTCACGAACCGGGGGGCTGCCAGCTGGATTTCGGGATAGCCCGGGCAGGGCCGCGCGGGCAGTTCCAGCAGCGACTGCCCGGCGGCCCGACCGAACACGCCTGGCCCGCCGGGGTACCGGGGCGTGACCAGCCCGACGTCCCAGCCGCGGTCGAGCAGACCGGCCACGGACAGTTCGGTGACGACGGAGACGCCGTTGACCTGGGGGGGATAGGTATCGCTGAAATAGAGGGCGCGCATCCCGAACGATGGCCGGCCGCCGTCACGATGACGTTAGGCTCCGGTCACGGATCGGTCCGGAGGCCTCGTGACTCGATCGAGACCGGCCCGTGGCCGGGGCCTAACGACCGTCCCCGACCTTTACCCCGTCTCCTGGACCCGGGGGTCCGCCATGCGCGCCAGCCTGCTCCACCGCCTCGACCGCCGCGATCGGGATCTCTTTCTCCGCTGGTCGCTCGGCTCCGAGGGCTCTCGAATCCGCCGCCGGGTCTGGATCGGCATCACGGCCCTCGGCAGCGCGGTCGTCACCATCGCCGCCGTGACCCTTCCACTCGCGCTCGAACCCTGGCCCCGGGACGTCTCCATCAGGGCGGCGCTGGCGCTGGTCATCTCGCACCTGGTCATCCAGGTCGCCAAGCGGCTCATCGGGCGGCCAAGACCGTCGACCGCGCACCCGGGCCGAGCCACGATCGCCAATCCCGATCGGTTCTCGTTCCCATCCGGACACTCCGCCTCGAGCCTGGCCGTGGCCCTGGCCTACGCGACGGCGTTCCCCGCCCTGACCCTTCCGCTCGTCACCATCGGCCTGCTGGTCGGTTGGAGCCGGGTGATGCTCGGGGTCCACTACCCCGGCGATGTCCTCGCGGGCCAGTGCATCGCCGCCCTGACGGTGCTGGCCCTGGTCCTCTGAGGAGCACGGGCCGATCGGGTCTCCGGCGGGTCAGCCCGTCGCCGGGTCGAATCGCAACACCCCAACCGCGCCGTGGCAGGAGGAAATGGTCGCCACCACCACCTCGACCGGGTCCGGTCGGGCGACGGCCTGCTCCACGACCGCGCGGGCGGCTCGCGCCTCGGCCACGTCGAACATCCCGACGCCGAACGCGCGGTGGCGGGTGACGAACAAGGCGGGGCCGAGCGTCGGGCGCCGCCGATCGGCCCGCTGGACGTAGTGCTCCAGGGCATCGCCCATTTCCCAGGTCCGGGGCGCCCGAATGACCGGGCAGATGGCGGGCTCGATGCAATGGGTGGGACAGAGCCAGTCGGCAAACGAGACATAGCGGGTCCCGTCGGGCGCCAGGACGTCGTAGGGCGTGCCGAGGGGACGCTCGGCGGGCACCGGCCGGGGGTGCCGACTCGGGGCGAGTCGGCTGGCGGTTCGTTCGAGCCACTGAGCCATCAGGTGCGGCATCAACGGCGAGGGGACGATGGCGTCGTCCGGCTGGCCCGGGGCCGGCGCCGGGCGCTCGAGAAAGGCGTCGAGGAAGGCGCTCCAGTCGGCCACCACCAGTTCGACGCGCTCGCCCAGACGCCCTTCGCGGACCGCCTGGCAGGCCGGGTCGCGATCGACCACGAGGACGGAGCGGAAGTCGGCCTTGCCCCGGGCACGGGCTTCGTGGAGCTGGCCGGCGTAGAACGTCCCGTAGCAGCCGCCCCCGATCACCACCACGTCGCGAAAGGTGGTGGCCACCACGGGGGCCTCGTCTTCTGCCTCGTGTGTCATCGCGCCTCACCTCCACGCGCGCGGGGCACCGCACCCGCCCGCAGCGACCCTCTCGACCGGCTCGTCAGGAAACCGACGGCGCCCGCCGACTGGCGGCCAGGGCTTCGAGGCGGTCGACCCAGGCGATCGGGATCCGCTCGCCGCCGACCACCGCGTGCGACGGACTGGCGGCGGCCGCGCCGTGAGAGTCGCTGCCCCCGGTCGGCAGCAGACCGAGTTCGGCCGCGAGCCGTTCGAGGTTGGCGCGAACCGGGCCGGAATGGCTCGGGTGACACACCTCGATCGCGTCGAGCCCCTGGGCCCGCAGTTCCTCCAGCGCCGCCCGGTTGAGCCGGTCCTTGGGGTGGGCGATCGACGAGACGCCACCGACCCGGCGGATCAGATCGCAGATCTCCGCCAACTCCGGCAACGCCTTCGGCACGAACGCCGGCCGGCCCCGGCCCAGCAGGCGGTCGAACGCCTCCTCGATCGAACGGACCGCCTTGCGGGCGATCAACGCCCGGGCCACGTGAGGGCGGCCGATCGGCGCCCCGGCGGCCTCCCGTTCGACGTCGGCGTACTCGAGCGGAATTCCGCAGGCGGCGATCCGGGCCACCATCGCATGCCCGCGGTCGGCCCGGGCGGCCCGCATCCGGTCGAGCGTGGTCAGCAGTTCGGGATCGGTGTCGGGCAGCGCGTAGCCAAGCAGGTGCACTTCGCCACCATCGGCCCCAACCGAGAACTCGCAGCCCGCCACCACCCGGATCCCGGCGGCGAGCCCCGCGGCGCGGGCTTCCGCGACGCCGGCCACCGTGTCGTGATCGGTCAGCCCGATCGCCGCGAGCCCGGCTTCGACCCCAAGACGAACGACCTCCGACGGAGCGAGCGTCCCGTCGGAGGCCGTGCTGTGGAGATGGAGGTCCGCGAAGGCGCTCAGCGGCGGTACCCGAGTTCCGGCGTGGTCCACGACGGCTGGGACCGTCGGAACAGGTCGGTCAGCTGGGCCTCGGTGAGCTCGAAGAGTGAATCCTCCCGAGCCTTCGAGTCGCGCGGCGAATACCGGGCGGCCCGAACCTCGGACCCGTCGGCCCGGGCGAACTGGACGGTGAACTCGTCCTTGGCATACTGGGTCCGCCGACCACTCGGCGTCACCGTCCAGCGAGCCCCGTCGACCTCGATGATGCGCGGCATGATCGTCGTCTCCGTCAGGCGTTGTCGGGGAATTCGTGGAGCGACTTCTTGAGATCGGCCAGGAACCGATCGGCGTCCGCCCCGTCGACGACCCGGTGATCGAACGACATCGCCAGGATGCCCTTGGTGCGAATGGCGATGGTGTCGGTGCCGTCCGGCTGGGTGATCACGGCCGGCTGCTTTTCGATGGCCCCGACGGCGAGGATGGCCGACTGCGGCTGGTTGATGATCGGCAGGCCGACGATCGTCCCGAACCCGCCCGGGTTGGTGATGGTGAACGTCCCCTTCTGGACCTCATCGGGCGAGAGCTTCTTGTTCCGGGCCCGGTCGGCGAGATCGCCGATCGAGCGGGCCAGACCAAACAGGTTGAGTTCATCGGCGCGGCGCACGACCGGCACGATCAGACCCCAGTCGAGGGCCACGGCAATGCCGAGGTTGATCTCGCGCCGGAGAATGGTGGCCTCGCCCATGACGGCGGAGTTGACGACCGGGTGCTTGCGGAGATTGTCCGCCACCGCCTTGGCGATGAACGCGAGGAACGTCAGGTTGACGCCCCGCTCCGCGAACTCCGCCTTGCGACGCGCCCGGACCTGGGACACCCGGGTGTAGTCGATCTCGATCAGGCTCGCCACGTGGGGCGACACCCGCCGGGACATGATCATGTGGTCGGCGGTGAGCTTCCGGATCCGCGACCACGGCTCGACCTTGTCGCCCTCCCACGGTTCGACCACCGGCCCAGGAATGACCGTAACGCCACCGGCGGGCGCCGCCACCGGCGGCGGGGCCGCGGGAGCGGCGGGAGCTCGGGGTGCGGCCGGCGCCGCGGGGGCGGCGGGCGCCGGCGCGGCCGCGCCGGATTCGAGGAAGCCGAGGAGGTCGTGCTTGGTCACCCGGCCGGCGAGGCCGGTTCCGGGCACCGCGCTGATGTCGACGCCGTGCTCGGCCGCGATCTTCCGAACCACCGGCGTCGACTTCCGACGGAGCCGGTCTTCCATCGACTCCTCGGCCGGGACGGCCGGGGGCGGCGGCGGCGCCTTGGCGGGCGCGGGAGCCGGCGCCGGCGCGGCGGGCTTGGCGGCAGCCGGCGCTGGAGCGGACGCGGCGGCGGGAGCTGGGGCCGGCGCGGCGGGGGCGGCCGGGGCCGCGGCGGCGCCCGCGTCGGTTTCGATCCGCGCCACCAGGGTCTGGACGGGCACGGTCTGCCCTTCGAGCACCAGGATTTCGGCCAGCACCCCGGCCGTCGGCGAGGGGATTTCGGCGTCGACCTTGTCGGTCGAGATCTCGAAGATCGGCTCGTCCCGCTTGACGGGGTCTCCGACCTTCTTCAGCCACTTGGACAGGGTGCCCTCGGCGATGGACTCGCCCATCTGGGGCATTGCGACGTCGATGCGGGCCATTGAGTCTCTCTCCAGCTAGTACGCCGCCATCCAGCGGGCGGCTTTGACGATGTCATCGGTCTGCGGCAGGACGAAGTCCTCGAGGGTCGGCGCGTACGGCAGCGGCACGTCGTGCGCGCACACCCGGCGGACCGGGGCGTCCAGCCATTCGAAACAGCGTTCGTTGATCAGGGCCGCGATCTCGCCCGCGAGTCCGCCGGTCCGGGTGTCCTCGTGCACCACCAGGGCCCGGTTGGTCTTCCGGACGCTCGCGACGATGGCGTCGGCGTCGAGGGGGAGCAGGGTGCGGAGGTCGAGCACTTCGACGGACACCCCCTCGCGGTCGAGCACCTCGGCGGCCTCGAGCGACTTCCAGACCATGGCCGAATAGGTAATGATGGTCAGGTGCTTCCCTTCCCGCGCGGTCCGGGCCTTCCCGATCGGGGTGAGGATCTCCTCGCCGGCGGGGAGGTTCTCCTTGATCCGGCGGTAGAGGTACTTGTGCTCGAAGTAGAGCACCGGATCATCGTCGCGGATGGCCGCCTTGATCAGGCCCTTGGCGTCGCGGGCGGTGGCCGGTGCCACCACCTTGAGGCCGGGCGTGTGGACGTAGGAGGCCTCGGGATTCTGGGAATGGAACGGGCCTCCGCGGACGTAGCCGCCCGACGGGCCGCGGATGACCATCGGGGTCTTGAGATCGGCCCGATAGCGCGCCGTGGCGACGTAGTTGGTCAGGATCGAGTAGCCGCAGGACAGGAAGTCGATGAACTGCATTTCGCACACCGGGCGGAAGCCCATGTGCGCGGCGCCGGCGGCGGCTCCGATGATGGCCGTTTCGGAAATCGGGGTCTCGATGATTCGCTCGGCCCCGAACCGGGCCTGGAAGCCGTCGGTGACCTTGAACGCGCCGCCGTAGCCGCCGATGTCCTCGCCGAGCATGAAGACGCGCTCGTCGCGCTCGAGCTCCTCGCGGAGGCCGTCGCGGAGCGCCTCGAGGTAAGTGACCTCGCTCACGGGAGCCTCCGATACCACTCGAGCTCCGCCTTGGGCGGGTCGGCCAGCACGCCGTCGAGCGCGGTGAGCGGCTCGGGCAGCGGCTCGTTCTCGCAGATGGCCACCGCGGCGTCGATCTCGGCGGCAACCCGGGCGTCGAGCGCGGCGAGATCCGCGGTCGTGGCCCAGCCGCTTTCGACCAGCCGACGGGTGTAGCGGTCGATCGGGTCGCGCGCCTCCCAGGCCTCGATCTCTTCCTTGGGGACGTACGACTGGTTGTCGTGCTCGGCGTGGCCCTTCCGGCGGTAGGTGATCAACTCGACCAGCGTCACGCCGCCGCCGGCACGGGCCCGATCGACCGCGCGCTTGGTGGTCTCGTAGACCGCCAGGACGTCGTTGCCGTCGGCCTGCTCGCCGGCGACGCCGTAGCCGGCCGCCTTCTCGACCAGGAATTTGACCGCGGTCTGCCGACTCATCGGCGTGGAGTAGGCGTAGCCGTTGTTCTCGCAGATGATGACGAGCGGGAGCTTCTGGACGGCCGCGAAGTTGATCCCCTCGTGAAACGACCCGGTGCTCATGGCGCCATCACCGATGTACACCATGCCGACCCGGTCCTGCTTCCGCATCCGGAACGAGAGACAGACGCCGGCCATGACCGGCACCATGTCGCCGAGGTGGGAGATCTGGCCGAGGAACCCACGCTCGAGATCGTTGAAGTGGATGTTGAGTTCCCGGCCGCGGGTGGGGCTCTCGGCCTTGGCCATGTACTGGCGGAGCACCTCGATCGGGGTGGCGCCCTGGACCAGCATCGAGCCCAGGTTCCGGATCAGGGGCGAGAGGATGTCGCCCTTGGTCCGGTCGAGCGCGAAGGCGCTCCCGACCGCGTCGGCCTCCTGCCCGAGAGAACGGAACAGCCCGCCGATGACCTTGGTCTGGCGATACAGATTCACCAGCTTCTCTTCGAGCGAGCGGGTGAGCCGCATCCAGTAGTACAGCTCGTGCAGCTGCTCCCGGCGGAGCCCCGCCGGGATGGCTGCCGCGTTCGGCGTGGCGGTCACGGGATCAGTAGGCTCCCCGGAGCGCGTGGGTCTCGTCCGCCATGGTGTGAACCGTCCCGAGGAACCGCTTGGCGAACTTGTCGAGTTCGCTCTCGCCGGGCTGATTGGTTTCCACCGTGACGAGGGTGTAGTGGCCGCCCTCGGCCTGGACCGACACCGACAGCTGCCCGACCGCGCTCGAGAACTTCCGGCGCCGGAGGCCTTCCTCGGTCGGGCTCATCCGGGCGCCGAAGTACCGGGCCGCCCGGGCGACGACGTCGTCCGGGGCGACCGAGGTGCGATGGAAGTACTTCATGGCCGGCTACTCCTTGTCGTACTCGTAGTACTCGACGCCCAGATGGGTGATCTGCTCCTCGCCCATCAGGTAGCGGAGGGTGTTCTTGAGCTTGGTCTGCTGGATGAACAGATCGTGCTCCGGGTACAGCCCGGGAGCGGTCTGGGGGCTCTTGAAGTAGAACGAGAGCCACTCCTGGACGCCCGGCATGCCGGCCCGCTGCGCCAGGTCGAAGAAGAGGGCCAGATCGAGGACCAGCGGCGCGGCCAGGATGGAGTCGCGGCAGAGGAAATCGACCTTGATCTGCATCGGATAGCCGAGCCATCCGAAGATGTCGATGTTGTCCCAGCCCTCCTTGTTGTCGCCGCGGGGCGGATAGTAGTTGATCCGGACCTTGTGGTAGAGCTTGCCGTAGAGGTTCGGATACAACTCGGGCTGGAGGATGTGCTCCAGCACGCCCAGCTTCGACTCTTCCTTGGTCTTGAAGCTCTCCGGATCGTCGAGCACCTCGCCGTCCCGGTTGCCGAGGATGTTGGTCGAGTACCAGCCCGACACGCCGAGCATCCGCGCCTTGAACATCGGCGAGAGCACGGTCTTGAGCATGGTCTGACCGGTCTTGAAGTCCTTCCCGCCGATCGCGACCTTCTTCTTCTTGGCGAGTTCCTCGAGGGCCGGGAAGTCGCAGCTCAGGTTCGGAGCGCCGTTGGCGAAGGGCACGCCCTCCATGACCGAGGCCCAGGCGTACAGCATCGAGGGCGCGATCGAGGGGTCGTTGGCGTCCATGGCCTTCTCGAAGGCCTCGAGCGACTGATGGGTGGCGCCGGGCGCGATGAAGATTTCCGTCGACGCGCACCAGACCATCACCAACCGATCGCAGCCATGCTTGGCCTTGAAGTCCCGGATGTCCTTCCGGAGCGCCTCGGCCTGCTGCCGCTTGGTGCCGGTCTTGACGTTGGTGCCCTGGAGCCGCTTGACGTAGTGCTGGTCGAAGGCGGCCGGCATCGGCTTGATGGTCTTGAGGAAATCGGCGATCGGCTCGACGTGCTCGTGCTTGTCGAGCACGCCGCAGTGGAGGCACGACTGATAGCAGTCGTCCGGGACCGGGTCCCAGGCCCCGAACACCAGATCCTCGAGTTTGGCGAGCGGGACGAAATCCTTGATGAGCGGCGACCGCTTGTCGGTCCGTTTGCCGAGCCGAATGGTGGCGAGCTGGGTCAGCGAACCGGTGGCCTGCGCCCGGCCCCGCCGGACGTTCTCGACGCCCGCGATGAACGTCGACGCGACGGCGCCCAATCCGACGCAGAGTACTCCCAACTTGCCGTTCGCCGGGGCGATCGGACGAGCAGTTCCTTGAGCCACGAGATCTCCTTAGTTGTCGAACGACGCGAGACTTTCCCGCGCCATCGTGTTGCCATCGTCGGCACGGGCCGCCGGCCTCACTGCGGCTTGTCGGCGCCCGAGCCTTCCGTCACCTGATAGACGTACACGAACCGCTGCACCACCGTGATCGACGACAGGATCGCCAGCACCACGGCGATGACCTGCAGCACGATGCCGTTCGGCCCCGCGCCCACCAGAACCGACGGTACTCCGAGCGCGAGCAGCCGTTCCGCCCGCTGCACGATGCCGACCTTGCAGTCGAGCCCGAGCCCTTCGGCCCGGGCCCGGGCGTACGACACCAGCAGCGAACTCAGCACCGCCACCATGCAGACCACGGCGGTCTCGATCCGGAACGGGACCCCGGGGGCCTTGAGCAGGTAGGCCGCGATCCCGATGAACGTCGCCCCGTCGCCGACGCGGTCGAGCGTGGAATCGTAGAACGCGCCGAACTTCGATACCTGCCCCGTCTTGCGCGCGACCTGGCCGTCGAAAGTATCGACCACGCCGGACAGCAGGAGCAGCCCGCCGCCCCACCGAATCCAGCCGAAGGCAAAGGCCACCGCCGACACCACCACCAACAGGGCACCGATGGTGGTCAGGGTGTTCGGCCTGACCTGATTGCGGATCAGCCAGGCAACGAATGGGTCGGTCAGTCCGAAAAAGGCCCGCTCGAGAGACTTTGTGACGAGTTTCACGAGCCCTCATTGCCGGGTGACGCGTGGCTAAGCCCCAATTCCTGCAACGACTTAAGAGGCCGGGAAGATACTCGGACGAGGCCCGAACTGCAAACCGCCGTCAGCGCCGGTCCCGGCGTCGAAACGGTCGGCCTACCGGATCCGGAAGGCAAGTTCGCCCCCGATGGCCACCTGCCGGATCTGGCGGGACTCGGTCGAGGCGGGTTCGCCCGCTGGACGACCGCCGGCGTGGTGGAACCGAACCAGCGCAAACCCGCGCCAGCCACCCCCGGCGGAACCGACCGACGCGCCGACCGCGCCCGCAACGCCGAGGTAGTCGTCCGTCTTGGTCCCGGGGGCATAGACGCAACTCGGAAGGGTCGGGCCGCAGGTGGCGATGATGGCCGGATGCCGCCAGTCGAACCGGGCCACGTCGACCTCGGCAAAGGGACGGATCGCGCCCCGACCGGGATCGAGGCGGGCCGTGGCACCGAGGGAGGTGACCCGCCAGCCGCCGCCGGCCAGCCGCTCCACCGCCGGCCCGACCAGAAGGCCCCCTTTGAGGCGCAGGCCGGCCAGACCCCGGATCCCGGTGGCGTTCTGCTCGACCAGGTTCGATTCGAGGCGCGCGACGGAGGCGTCGACCAACACCACGACCGCCGACCGGGCTTGCGGCCCCGCGGCGCTCGAGCCTCCACCCACCAGCGCCCCGACCCCGGCTCCCAGGATCGCGCCGCCGATTCCCCCAGCACGGCGCCCGGCACCGCGCCCTCGACCCAGGCGCCGCCGCAATCCGCCGCGTCGCACATGGCCTGACTCAGGACGGCCCCAAGCGCCCCGGCGCCGATCGCGCCCGCGACCCCGCCGACGACGGCCCCTCGGCGCACGGCACCCTGCCCCAGCCCGGTGGTCGCGACGGTGATCAGCAGCCCGAAGCCGATGATCGACAGGCGACGAAGCGAACGCGACATGGAGCCCTCCGGGGTTGAGGCCGCTCCCAACCTGACGATCGGCCGTGACCACGACGTGACCGGGCCGGGTCCGCTTGACCCCCGCCTCGGACCGGGTCGAACTTACGGGATACCGGGGCTCCGCCTAGAATGGGGTGGCTCAAACCCCGGCCGTTCGAAACGCCTGCCCGCGAGGAGCCGTAAGCACCACCGTGCCGTCGACCCGATTCCGATTCACGTCCCTTTCAGGCACCCTGCTGGGCGTGCTGCTCGCCGCCGGATGCGCCAAACCCGGCCCGGCCGGCAGTCCGCCCGCTCCGCAGGCGGCCGCCAGTCGCGCGCCGGATCCGGAGGCCGTGGCCCGGGCCCGGGCCGACAGCCTCCGGAATCCCTATACCGAAGCCGACATCCACTTCATGTCGGGGATGATCAGTCACCACGCCCAGGCCATCCTGATCGCGGGGTGGGCGGCGGAGCGGGACGCGAGTCCCTCGGTTCGCACCCTGGCCGCGCGGATCATCAACGCGCAGCGGGACGAGATCGCGCTGATGCAGCAGTGGCTCCGCGAGCGGTTGCAGCCGGTGCCCGAGGCCCGGCCGACCGGCATGAAGATGGTGATGAACGGGGTCGAGCACGACATGATGATGCCCGGCATGCTGACCCCGGAACAGCTCGAGGAACTGCGCGCGGCGCGGGGCCCCGCGTTCGACCGGCTCTTTCTGCTCTACATGATTCAGCACCACCGCGGCGCGGTGGAGATGGTCAAAACCCTGTTCGATTCTCACGGTGCCGGGCAGGACGAGATCGTGTTCAAGTTCGCGTCGGACGTGAACGTCGATCAGTCCACCGAAATCGCCCGGATGAAGTCGATGCTGGCCGCACTGGCCGGACTTCGGCGGGCCCCGTGACCCGACGTTGGTCTCGAACCCCTTCAGAGGAACCTCACATGGTCTCAGTCCTTCGAAACCGCGGCCTCGGCTATGCGCTCGGTGTCGCCACGCTGGCGGGATGCGCCTCGTCGACCTCGACGTCGGGCGGCGTGCCGACTCCGGTCGCCGCGTACACGGAAACGGCGCCAAGTCCTGATCCGCGGGTGGGGCTGCGCGCCGGGCGGATGGACGCGGCCGAAGCGGTGTGGAACCTCCGGGTGCTGTCGAAGACGCCCCCGTCCGAGCGATTCCTCAACGTGACGAACTCGGATCTGGCCTTCAAGGGCAACTACGTCATCCAGGGCAACTACAACGGCTGGCAGATCTGGGACATCAGCAACCCGAGCCGGCCGAACCTGACGACCGCCTATTACTGCCCGGCCTCGCAGAGCGACGTGTCGGTCTACCGGAATCTGCTGTTCATCTCGGGCGAGGGCCTGACCGGCCGCCTCGATTGCGGCGGGCAGGGCGTCCGGGAAGTGGCGAGCAAGGACCGGCTCCGCGGCCTCCGGATCTTCGACATCACCGACATCACCAAGCCGAAGAACGTCGGCAACGTCCAGACCTGCCGGGGCTCGCACACCCACACCGTCCTGATCGATCCGAAGGACCCCGACAACGCCTACGTCTACATCTCGGGCTCGGCGGGCGTCCGGCCCGAATCCGAACTCCCGGGCTGTTCGAGCGCGACGCCGGACAAGGACCCGAACTCGGCCCTGTTCCGGATCGAAGTGATCAAGGTCCCGGTGGCCAACCCCGAACGGGCCGCGATCGTCAGCTCGCCCCGGATCTTCAATGATCTGGTCGCGCCGCCCAAGCACGGCGCCGCGCCGGACGACAAGGCCGCCACCGAGGCCGCCCGGGCCCGCGGCGCGTTCATCGCGGAGTTCGATGGCGAGTCGTTCGTGCTGCCGTCGGGAATGACCCGGCCGATGCTCGACAGCATCGTGAAGGCGCGGGGCGGGACCGGAGCGCCCACCGGCGCCGACAGCTCGGCGCTCCGGGCGGCGTTGCCCGCCATGATCGCCCGGATGACCGGCGCCGACGCGGACCACCGGGGCCCCAAGCCCGGCCCGACCCAGTGCCACGACATCACGGTCTATCCGGCCATCGGGCTCGCCGGCGGCGCCTGCGAGGGGTACGGACTCCTCCTCGACATCACCGACCCGGCCAACCCGAAGCGGATCGGCGCCGTGGCCGACTCCAACTTCTCGTACTGGCACTCGGCCACGTTCAACAACGACGGCACCAAGATCCTCTTTACCGACGAATGGGGCGGCGGCGGCGGGCCGAAGTGCCGCAAGAGCGACCCGAAGGAATGGGGCGCCAACGCCATCTTCACGCTGAGCGACCGGAAGATGCACTTCAAGAGCTACTACAAGCTCCCGGCGCCGCAGACCTCCCAGGAAAACTGCGTGGCCCATAACGGCTCGCTGATTCCGATTCCGGGCCGGGACGTCATGGTGCAGTCCTGGTACCAGGGCGGGATTTCGATCTTCGACTGGACCGATCCGTCCCGGCCGATCGAGATCGCCTATCACGATCGGGGCCCGGTGGATTCTGCCCGGATGGGCAACGGCGGGTCCTGGTCGGTGTACTGGTACAACGGCGTCATCGTCAGCTCCGAGATTTCCCGCGGCCTCGACATCTTCGAGTTGACCCCGAGCGGGTTCATCAGCCAGAACGAGATCGACGCGGCCAAGACGGTCCGGTTCGACTACCTGAACGCGCAGGGCCAGCCGAAGATGGTGTGGCCGCCGAGCTTCGCGCTCGCCCGGGCGTTCGTGGATCAGCTGGCGCGGACCCAGGGTCTTTCGGCGGCGCGCATTTCGGCCGTGCGGGACGCGCTGAGCGGGGCCGAGCAGGCCTCCGGCCCGGCGCGGCAGACCGCCCTGTCGCAACTCGCCTCCGGGCTCGATGCCGACGCCCGGGGCTCCCGCGACGCCGCCAAGGTCCGGATGCTGGCCGGCGCGGTTCGCGACCTGGCGCGATAGTCCGACGGTCGGACCTCAACGAGGCGACGGGTGCGTTCCGCGGGAGCGCACCCGTCGCTGCTTCCGGGAGCCGCGATATGCTCCGCTCGGTCGAACGAACCATCCATCTGGCGATTGCGATCGGGCTCCTGAACGGAGCCGCCGCCGTCGCCCAGGCTCGCCCTCCGGTGGCGATCTACCTCCACGGTCGGATCATCGAGGAGCAGGGCCCCCGCGCCATCAGTCCGGTGTTCGGCCCGTACGCGTTCCATGCCATCGTCGACTCGCTCCGAGCCGGCGGGGTGTCCGTCATCGCCGACCTCCGTCCCTCCGGCGCCGATCCGTCGCAGTGGGCGGGCCGGGTCGTCGCGCAGGTCGACAGTCTGACGAAGGCCGGCGTCGATCCCGCGAACGTCACCGTGGTGGGGTTTTCGAAAGGCGGGGGCATCGCGATCCTGGCCGCCGCCCGGCTGGCCCGCCCGGAGGTCGGGTTCGTGTTTCTCGGCAGTTGCGGAGACGGCAGCGGCGAGTTTCCGGCCGTCTCGGGGCGCATCCTTTCGATTTTCGAGCAGTCGGACTCGCTGGGCCAGTCGTGTCGAGGGCTGCTCCGCCGGGCTGGAGCCGGTTCGATCACCGAGGAGCGGAGCCTGGCCACCGGGCTGGGCCATGGAGCGTTCTACCAGCCTCGGTCGGATTGGCTCAGCCTGGTTCGGGCCTGGATCCGGCAGCGCCGACTCCCGCCGGCGGGCTGACACCGGCCGCTTTCCGCGGTGCGGGTCGAAGCGTACTTTTCGCCCATGTCGTGGTTCCCCCTGATCCAGTCCCAAGCGCCCTGGTTGGCCGCGGTCGGCACGGTCTTCCTCGTCGCCTGCGCGGCCAAGGCCGCGCCCCCGCCCCCGCCGCGGAGTTATGTGGTCGTCGCTCGGTTTCCCCACGACACGGCCGCGTACACCCAGGGACTGCTGCTCGAGTCGGGCGGCGTCCTGCTCGAGTCGACGGGGCGCTATGGCTCGTCGGAACTGCGGTCGGTTGCCTTGAAGACGGGTGTCGCGGACAAGGTGGTACCGCTCCCGGCCGAGCGGTTCGGCGAAGGTCTGGCGCGGTTCGAAAACCGCCTCTATCAGCTCACCTGGCAATCGCAGCTCGCCTACGTGTACGACCGGGCCACGTTTGCCCTGGTCGACTCGATCGCCTATCCGGGCGAAGGCTGGGGTCTGACCACCGACGGCCAATCGCTCATCATGAGCGACGGATCCGACACCCTCCGGTTCGTCGACCCCCGGACGTTCGCGGTCCGGCGGCGGCTCCCGGTTCGCTTTACCACCGGCACCCCGGTGGGCAAGCTGAACGAGCTGGAGTACGTCGGCGGCGAGGTGTTCGCCAACGTCTACCAGAGCGACTGGATTCTCCGGATCGACGCCGAGACCGGCGTGGTTCGGGAGGTGCTCGACCTGGCGGAGCTGCTGCCCGCCTACAATGCCGCGGCCACGTCGGAAAACGTCCTCAACGGGATCGCCTACGACTCCGCGACCGGCCACCTCCTGGTGACCGGCAAACGGTGGCCGGAACTGTTCGAACTCAAGCTCGATCGACCGCCGGGAGCCGGGCGCCCCTGATGTTCCAGGCCGCGATGGTCCGGCTGATCCGGATACCGAGAGTCTGCGTGGTCCTGATGGCCGCGCTCGGGGCCTGCCGCGGGTCCGCCGACCCGTCGGCACAGGAGACCGCCGCCCCGATCGCGGAACAGATCATCGTCGGGGTCCGCACCACGCTGACCGACAGCCTGGGGCTGCGCAAAGGGTTCGTGGTGGCCGACTCGGCGTTCGTCCGGCAGGAGGCGCGGGAGGTGGAGTTCCGTCGCCTGACCGCGACTCTGTTCGACGAACGGGGCGAGCAGGCGGCCGTGCTGACCGGCGCCGGGGCGATCTACTCGATCGCCGCCGGAACCCTGGAGGTCTCCGGCGCGGTGACGGTCGCGCCGACCCGGGGCGGTCGACTGTCGACCGGCCGCCTTCGTTACGACATTCGCACCATGCGGTTCGATTCCGATTCGTCGTACAGCTACCAGGGGACCGACGGCCCGGTCGGCGGAACCGGATTCTCGGCGGACCTCCGGCTCCGCAACCTGACTCGCGCCGCCACCACCCCGAGCCCCCGATGAACGCGTCGCTGGCCCCCACCCTGCTCGCCGACGGTTTCGCGATCGCCGAGTCCGGCCTCGAGGAGGCGGCGCTCGAGGACCTCCGACAGGCCGTCGCCCCCATCCTCGCGGAGCACGCGGGCCGCGGCGGCGTACGGAACGCGCTGGCCCGCGTGCCGGCCCTCGGCCCGGTCATCGCCGGCCCCCTGCGCGATCTGGTGCGCCCCTATTTCGACACGGCCCCGGTGGCGGTCCGGGTGCTGCTGTTCGACAAGACGCCCGTCGCCAACTGGAAGGTGACCTGGCATCAGGACGTCACCATCGGGGTGACCGACTACGAGGAAAAGGCCGGCTGGGGACCGTGGTCGCGCAAGGACGGCGGCTGGCACGTCCGCGCCCCGGCACCGGTGCTGGCGGACATGCTGACCGCCCGACTGCATCTCGATCCCTGTGGCCCCGGCAACGGTCCGGTTCGCGTCATCCCCGGCACCCATCGCTTCGGCCGGCTCGGCGACGGCGAGATCGAGTCCGCCTCGCGCCGGGCGCTGCCGGTCGACTGCCTGGTACCCGCCGGCGGGGTGCTGCTCCTCCGCCCCCTGTTGCTCCATTCCTCCGCGCCGGCGGCGGAACCGTCGCGCCGCCGGGTGCTGCACGTCGAGTTTGCGGGTCGGGCGCTGCCTGACGGCCTCCGCTGGGCCGAGCCGTTCCCTGAGGCGCCGCACCCATGACCGTGGCGTCCCGGGCGGATCGCGAGGGCATGGAGCGCGTCGGCCGACTCGTGGCCGAGGCCCACGCGTTCCTGGCCGAACAGGTTGCCCCCGGGATGACGACGGGCGAACTCGACGATCGGGCCGCGGCGTTCCTGACCGCCCGGGGTGGGCGCTCGGCTCCGCAGTTCACGTACGGTTTTCCCGGCTTTACCCTCCTCAGCGTCAACGACGAAATCGTCCACGGAATTCCAGGACCGCGGCGCCTGGCGGCTGGTGACCTGCTCAAGATCGACGTGACCGTCGAACTGGACGGGTACGTCGCGGACGCGGCGCGGACCATTCCGCTCCCGGGCGCCTCGCCCGCCGCCCGCCGGTTGGCCCGGGCGGCCCGGCAGGCCTTCGACGCCGCGATGGCGGCGGTCGCGCCGAACGCGCCGGTCCGCCGTCTGGGCCGCGCCGTCGAACGCTCGGCCCGGAAAGCGGGCTACTGGGTCCTTCGGGAACTGACCGGCCACGGCGTGGGCCGGACGATTCACGAGGATCCGACGGTCCCGAACTTCGACGACCCCGACGCGAACGATCGGCTCCACGAGGGCCTGGTGCTCGCGGTGGAGCCCATGCTGTCGACCGAACCGGCCCACGTGGTCGAATCCGGCGACGGCTGGACCCTCCGGACCCACAACGGCGCTCTCGCCGCCCACTACGAGAACACGATCGTCATCCGCGGCGGAAAGCCGGTGGTCCTCACGGCCACGGCATGACGCCGGCCGAGTTGGACGGCGTTCTCGCCTTCCTGCGCCAGGCCGAGCGCCTCAAGACGACGAGCCGAAGCGCCCATACCTCGGCCGGGCAGGTCGAGAGCGTTGCCGAGCACTCGTGGCGAGTCGGCCTCATGGCGCTGGTCCTCCGCCCCGCCTTTCCCGATGTCGATCTGGGACGACTCCTGGCGATCTGTCTCGTGCACGACCTGGGCGAGGCCATCGGCGGCGACATCCCGGCCCCGGAGCAGGCGCGGCGGCTCGCCACCGAGCCGGGCGGCAAGGGCGCCCAGGAACGGCGGGATCTCGAAACCCTGGTGGCCACCCTGCCGCTCGACGTCCGGAACACCGTGCTATCTCTCTGGGACGAGTACGAGAATGCCACGAGCCCGGAAGCCCGGCTCGCCAAGGCGCTCGACAAACTCGAGACCATCCTGCAGCACACCCAGGGCGACAACCCCACGGGGTTCGACTATCGCTTCAACCTCGGCTACGGCCGGCAGTACACGGCCGGCAATCCGATCCTGGAGGCGCTCCGCTCCACGCTCGACCAGGAAACCGAACGACGAGCCCGTGAGGCCGAGGGGCGCGCCGACTGAGGCCCCGCTCACGGTTCGCCGGGCGCCGGCCGATAATTCGATCGATGGACTCGTTGCCGCCGGACCGATCCGCCCCGAGGCCCCTCTGACTTCCGTCGCCCGACCTGGCCGGACTCGCGCGGGTCGAGTCGCGGTTTCCGATCCCGAGACCAACCAGCCGCGGTTCCCGGACCGCCCGGTCCGCCACTTCGGCGGTTGGCGGCCGCTTTGGGAAGCGCTGCAGGATCTGGCCACGCCGTTCCGCTGGCCGGTTCGTCTAACGGACGCGATCGGCTGGCGGTCGCCGGTTTCGTTGTCCCTCCATGCCGTAACGGCTCCTCCAGGTACGTTGACGCGTACCGTCCGGATCGCGTTCGCCGCGGACTTCCATGCCGGGCCGACGACCTCGACCCAGTCACTTGTGGAGGCGGCGAGTCTGTTGGCGGCCGTCGAGCCCGATGTCCTGCTGTACGGCGGCGATTTCGTGAGCCCGACGGCTCGTCACCTCCCCGATCTCACGGCAATCCTCCGCGACCTCAGTGCGCCCGGCGGGTGCTATGCGGTCCTGGGTAATCACGACCACTATGCCGGCGGTCGCCGCGTGGCGCGGGACCTCGAGACGGTCGGCGTGCGAGTCCTGCTCAACGAATCGGCCGACCTGCCCCCGGCGCTTGGCGGGCTCTCGATCGTGGGTCTCGACGACCACATGACCGGCTACCCGGACGCCGACGCGGCCTTTGCAGCGGCCGGCGCGGCCCGAGTCCTGTTGATCCACCAGCCGTCGGGCCTCCTCGACGCGGGCGACCATCCGTACTCGCTGGCGCTGGCCGGACACACCCACGGCGGGCAGATCGCGACCCGGGCCGGCTGGCGGCCGGTCCTGCCGCACGGCCCGCTCAGCCGCGTCCATCCCGCGGGCGAGTACGGCCTCGGCGACGGCCGTCACCTCATCGTCTCGCGCGGCGTGGGGTGCACGACCCTGCCGATCCGGATCAACGCACCGCCGGAAGTCCACCTGATCGAGATGCGCCCCGCTCAGCCTTGACCGCCGGGCCGAGGCCCGCGTTCATTCGACGGTCTTTTCGCTGGGACGGACATCGTGCGCCTCCTCCTCGTCGTGGCCGCCCTGGCCATCCTGCCCCTCGACACCGGCCGCCTCGAAGGCCAGGCGCCACCTCGACTCGACAATCCGCCCTCGATCCACGCCCCGCGCGGCTACTCGCACGTGGCCGTGGTTCCGGCCGGGAATACGATGGTGTTCATTGCCGGCCAGGTGGCGCTCGACCGGGAGGGGCGCCTGGTCGGCGCCAATGATCTCCGGGCCCAGACCGTCCAGGTGTTCGAGAACCTCCGGCTGGCGCTCGAGTCGGCGGGGGCGACGTTCAAGGACGTCATCAAGCTCAACTACTACGTCCTCGACGCGGGCCAGATTGCCGTGGTCCGGGAGGTTCGCGACCAGTACCTGAACCGGGCGGCGCCGCCGGCCAGCACGCTGGTCGAAGTGCGTCGGTTGTTTCGCGACGACGTGCTGATCGAGGTGGAGGCCGTGGCGGTCACCCGCCCATGACCCGTTCCGGCGGAGATCGTCGCCACACCGTGCCCTTCGACCCGGACCATTTCTCCCGGGCCGCGGCGGAGCCGGCCGATGCGCTGACGAAGTTCCGAATGATCTACCGCACCAACTTCTGGTCCGGCCCGGCGTCACGGTCCGGCGCGGGCTCGGACCTCGAACAGACCGCGGCCATTCGGACCGAGTTGCCCGAACTCCTCCGCCGGTGGTCGATCCGGTCCCTGCTCGACCTCCCGTGCGGCGAGGGGTCGTGGATGGCCACCGTGGATCTGGGACCGGTCGAGTACCTCGGGGCGGACCTGGTGCCGGAAGTCGTGGCCGCCAACCGGGCCCGGGGTGATGGCCGATCGTACCTCGAACTCGACCTCACCACCTCGCCACTGCCGGCCGTGGACCTGTTGTTCTGCCGCGACTGCCTGGTCCATCTGTCGACCGCCGACATCCGGCGGGCCCTCGCCAACGTTCGCCGGGCCGGCATTCGGTATCTGCTCACGACCACCTTTCCCGACGAGCCCACCAACCTCGACATCGTCACGGGCGACTGGCGGCCACTGAATCTGGAGCGCCCCCCGTTCGGTTTCCCGCCACCGATCGACCGAATCGTCGAGCGGTGTACCGAGGGCGGTGGGCTCTTTGCCGACAAGAGCCTCGGTCTCTGGCGCGTGGCCGAACTGCCGGATCGGGACGGGACCGCGGCGCCGAGTTAGATTCGGGAGTCCAGAGTCCGTCGAGGCACCGCATGATCCGCGGGTTGCGCACCGTCGCCTATCACGTCACCGACCTGGCCCGCGCCAAGGCATGGTATCGGGACGTCCTCCAGATCGACCCCTATTTCGACGAGCCGTTCTACGTCGGGTTCTCCGTCGGGGGATTCGAACTCGGCCTGGTCCCTGACGGGAAGCCCGGCCCCGGCGGAACCGTCGCCTACTGGGGCGTGGCCGATGCGGCCGAGGCGCTGGCCCGACTGGAGGCCATGGGCGCCCCGGTCCGCGAGGCGCTCCAGGACGTCGGCGGCGGAATCAAGGTGGCCGCGGTGGCCGATCCGTTCGGCAACACCTTCGGCATCATCGAGAACCCGCACTTCGACCCGACGGCGGTCCACTGAATGAGCGGGTTCGATCCCGACAACCCGATCGTCGACCTGTGCGCCCGGGGGATGATGGCGGAAGGCGAGGGCCGAGCCGAGGAGGCGCGGGCTCTGTTCCTCGAGGCGTGGAGCCGGAGCCGGGATGACTTCGAGGCCGCGATCGCGGCCCACTACCTGGCGCGACATCAGTCCCCGGCGGACGGGCTCCACTGGAACCAGGTGGCACTCGACCGGGCGCTCGCGGCCGGGACCGAACGAACCGCGGCGATGTTGCCGTCGCTCTACCTCAACCTGGGCCTGTCGCAGGAGCTGACCGCTCAGCCGGACGAGGCGGGCCGAGCCTTCCGGCGCGCCGCCGAGTGGGTCTCGGCGCTGCCCGACGATGGGTACGGCAAAATGGTGCGGCGGGGTATCGAGGCCGGACTGGGGCGGGTCGACGCCGCCGGGGACGCGTCGGGATGAGTGGCGTCGTGTCGGCCATCTGGCGCTACCCGGTCAAGTCGATGCTGGGCGAAGCGCTCGAGGCCGTCGCCCTGGGCCCGGGTGGCCTCCTTGGCGACCGCGGTTACGCGATCCGCGACCTCGACACCGGCCATGTGGCCAGTGTCAAACACCCGCGGAAGTGGCGCCGCCTGCTCGAATGCCGCGCCACCTTCCTGACCGAGCCGCGAGCCGACCTTCCGCTGCCGCCGATCGTGGTGACCCTTCCGGACGGCCGCCACCTGGCCAGCGACGACCCGGCCCTGCCCCGAGCCCTGTCGGACCTCTTCGGACGGGCGGTCGAGCTGGTGTCCCGCGCCGAGGCGCCGACCCGCGAAGCCAACCGGGCCCCGCCCGACGCCGAGCCCGACACCGAGGCGATCCGGGTGGAACCGATGGGACTCGCGGCGCCGGGAACGTTCTTCGACTACGCGCCGATCCACGTCCTCTCGACCCGCTCGCTCAGGACGGTGAGCGACATGGCGCCAACCAGCCAGTTTTCGGTGGCTCGGTTCCGACCCAACCTGGTCATCGACACGACGTCGACGGCGCCCTTCCCGGAGTTCGAGTGGCTGGGCGACACGGTTCGCATCGGCGGAGCCGACCTCCGGATGATCGATCCGGCGCCGCGCTGCGTGGCGACCACCCTGCCGCAACCCGGACTCGGCGCCGATCCGGCGGTACTCCGGACCATCGCGCGGTGCCCGCCGGTGGCGAGCGTCACCGCCGCCCCCGGGGTTCCGTTACCGGCGGCGTTAGGCGGGTACGCCACGGTCACCGGGTCGGGGACGATCCGCCGCGGCGATCCGCTTCGAGTCGTCCGGCCGACGACCCCCGGCGATCGGAGACCGGCGTGACCACGCCGATGGACTGGGATGCCCGGTACGCCGAGGCGGAGCTGGCCTACGGGAGCGCGCCGAACGACTTCCTGGTTCAGGTGGCGGATCGGATTCCGCCGGGCCCGGTCCTCTGCCTGGCGGAGGGCCAGGGCCGGAACGCCGTGTTCCTCGCGTCCCGGGGCCACCCGGTTACGGCGGTCGATCAGTCCGCCATCGGGCTGGCGCGCGCCCGCGATCTGGCCGCGGCGGCGGGCACCACGATCGAGACCGTGGTGGCGGACCTGGCGGATTTCCGGATCGAGCCCGGCACCTGGTCGGGAATCGTGGCGATCTTTGCGCATCTGCCGCCGCTCCTCCGCCGCCGGATCCATCAGGCCGCCGTCGAAGGCCTCCGTCCCGGCGGGTGCTTCGTGCTGGAGGCGTATGCGCCAGCCCAGCTTGCCCTCGGCACCGGCGGGCCCAAGGCGCCCGAACTCCTGATGACCCGCACCGACCTCGTGGCCGAGTTGCGGGGGCTCGACTTCCTGGTGGCGCGAGAGCTGGAGCGCGATCTGCACGAGGGTCGGTATCACGTGGGCAAGTCGGCGGTGGTACAGATCCTGGCCCAGCGCCCGGCCCCCACCCGCGGCCGGCCCAGCGGGTCGACCCGCCACTTCGATTTTGCCGGCTTCAAGGCCGCCTTCGAGCGGATGGACACCGAGACCTGGCTCGACTTCTACGCCACCGACGCCGAATGGGTGGAGTACACGGCCAAACATCCGCCCCGGTCGCCCCGCCGGATGGCCGGTCGAGAGGTGATTGCCCGCTTCCTCGATCGAGTCCGGACCGCGAACGTGATCCTCCGGATCGAGGACGAGGTGATCGGCCGCGACCGGATCGCGTTCCGGGCCTGGGTTTCGCTGCCCGACGGCCGGCGGATCGTCGAACACGTAATGCTCACCATTCGCGCCGGCCGGATCGTCCGGCAGGTCGACGTGGAGATTTCCGATTGACGAACCGACTTTTCCGTTGCAGCCACCTTCAACCCAACCTGCCATGACTCGAGCCACCGTCCTGCTGCTTGCCGGCCTAGCCGTCGGCGCCCCCACCGCCCTGACCGCCCAGACCCAGAACGGCGGTCCCTTCACCATCGAGTTCTACTACAAGGTCAAGTGGGGTGCGGCGGAAGAGTTCTGGACGCTGTTCACCAAGAACCACCTCCCGATTCTGAAGCGGGAGGTCGAGCAGGGCCGCATTCTCGAGATCAAGGTGGCGGCACCGGTCGACCACGCGACGGAGGAGGGACGCTGGGACTACCGCGTCACCCTAGTGTACAAGGACGTGGTGGTAGCGCACGGCGAGGATCCGACCCTCGGTGCCTGGCTGGCCCAGCGTTTCCCCGATCAGGACCGGTATCGCAAGGAGGAACAGCGCCGCTTCGAGTTGCTGCTGGCCCACTGGGACCTTCCGATCAAGCCGGTGTCGATCGAGCGATGATCAAGCGGGCGGGGCGGCGCGGGGTCTGGCTGGCGGGACTGCTCGTCGCGACGCGGGCGGTCGTGCTGGGCGCGCAGGCCCGCCCGCCCCTCCCGGTGGCGGTGGATTCCTCCGGCGTCCTGACCGCAATCCGGGCCGTCGATCTGCGGCAGTTGTGCCGGTGCCCGACCGTCATGCTCGACTCGGTGGTCCGGCGCGGTCCCCGGATCAGCATGTTCGAGTTGGTTCACGAGCCGGCGGGCTTCGTCCTGTCGGCAGCTGATGTGGCGCGGCTCGACCTGGCCCGCCACCGGGTTCGGCGGACAGCCGTCCGCTCGATGAGTCGCTACGCGCGCGACACGGCCTTCATGGTGGCGCAGGTCCTGACCGGTCGTCCGAACCCGCAGGTGCTGCTGTCCGTCGCCCCGCCCACCAGGATTACCGCCGCCTATCTCGTCTCGCTCCGT